>NZ_LUNH01000052.1:0-16854 GCF_001628525.1 Aeromicrobium sp. REDSEA-S38_B2
GTCGTTGTCCGGTGGGCCGTCGGGGGCGTCGAGGGGGCGGGCGCGGGTGGTCTGCCGGTACAGCCAGGGGCTCTCGCCGCGGATCTGGTCGAGGACGGCGAGGAGGAGGTCGGCGCGGTGGGCCGGCTGCTCGGCGAACAGCTCCGCGTCGCCGCGCAGGTCGGCGCGACCCTGGACGCCGAGGGCGAGCTGCAGGTGCAGGGCGCGCAGGAAGGACGACGTGTTCTTGGCGGTCGGGGAGGGCCACTCGTCGTCGAGGTGGCCGCGGGTGCGGGGTGCGCGGACGCCTGCGCCGAGGCGGGCGAGCCAGGGCTCGACGATGCTCGGGTCGAGCGCGTTGCGGTGCAGCGCGGTCATGACCGCGTAGGCGAGGCGGTCGTCCTCGCCGTGGCGCCAGACGTAGGAGGTGGGGGTGAGCACGCGGTCGGCGATCACGTCGAGCAGCACCGTCAGCTCGAGCCGGTCGAAGTGGCGTGAGCGGGCGAGGGCGGCGAGCAGGTCGGCGCCGTGGGCGATGGCGTGGGCCCATCCCTGCTCGGGCACCCAGCCGCGGTGGTCGAGCTCGCGGACGTACCAGCTGGTGGCGCGGTCGCCCCAGCCCAGGACGGTGGAGGACGGCAGGACGTGCAGGGTGTTGTCGCGCCCGACGATGTCGGCGAGCAGGAGGGCGCTGTAGGAGCGTCGGACGACCGAGACGTCGCCGTCGTGGCCGAGCCCGTACCGCAGGCCGGGCGCGACGCCGTCGCCGAGCCCGCCGAGGAGGTCGTCGTACACGCCCGTGGAGATCCACGTGGTCAGCAGCGGGTAGGCGAGGTCCTCGCGGAGTCGAGGGTTCGGGTGGCCGAGCATCTCGACGAGCTCGGCGGTGGACTCGTCGAGGGAGCGGTCGAGCGGAACCTGTCGACCGGTCCGCACCACGGCCTGCCAGTACGCCTCGGACATCTCGACCATCGTGCCAGAGGGGTCCTGGTCTGCAGTGGCGCGGCTAGGGTGGGCGCGTGCCGACGCCCGACGACATCATCCGGTCGCAGACGGCTCTCGCGCCCGCCGACGTGGGCTGGGTGCACGCGCTCGTCGCGGACTGGCAGATCCTGGCCGACCTGTCGTTCGGCGACCTGGTGCTGTGGGTACCCGACGCGGAGTCCAAGGGGCTGTGGGCGGTGGCGCAGATCCGTCCGACGACGGGCGCGACGACGCTGCTGGAGGACGTCACCGGCACGTTCGTGCCCGCGGAGCGCTCCCCGGCGGCGGGTCGGGTGCTGGCGGGCGAGGGTGCGCAGGACGACGACGACCCGGCGGTCGGCGACGGGCTGCGGGTGCGGCTGGTGCCGGTGCGGCGGGGTCCGGACACGATCGCGGTGCTGGCGGTGCGCAGCGGCCGCGACGCGCGGGCCACGAGCCACCTCGAGGTGACGTACCGGGCGTGCGCCCAGGCCTTGGTCGCCATGGTCGCGCGTGGCGAGTTCCCGACTCCGGGCAGTCGCTCCGACCTGGCCGACTCGCTGCGGGTGGGAGACGGGTTCATCCGGACGCGCGCCGACGGCACGGTCGAGTACGCGAGCCCGAACGCCCTGTCGGCGTACCGCCGCCTGGGTCTGCACGGCGACCTGCAGGACGTCGACCTCGCCGAGGTGACGGCAGCGTGCGTCGGCCGAACGCCGACGGACCTGAGCACGGCGGCGGCGCTGGGGGGCATGGCTCCGGCCGAGGCCGAGGTGGTCGGCGCGGAGGCGACGCTGCTGCTGCGGGTGATCCCGGTGACCCGCGAGGGCGCACGGGGTCGCGGGGAGCGTGACGGTGCCGTCGTGCTGCTGCGCGACGTGACCGACCTGCGGCTGCGGGAGAAGCAGCTGCTGTCGAAGGAGGCGACGATCCGGGAGATCCACCACCGGGTCAAGAACAACCTCCAGACGGTGGCGGCGCTGCTGCGGCTGCAGGCGCGGCGCATGGACGTGCCGGAGGCGCGGGCGGCGCTCGAGGAGGCCGTGCGGCGCGTCGGCTCGATCGCGCTGGTCCACGAGACGCTGAGCCAGGGGTTCGACGAGAGCGTCGCGTTCGACGACATCGCCGACCGGCTCCTGCGCTCGGTGCTCGACGTCGGCGGTCCTCAGGTGCGCGCGGAACGGATCGGGGCGTTCGGCCTGCTGCCGGCGGAGGTGGCGACCCCGTTGGCGATGGTGCTCACGGAGCTGGTGCAGAACGCCGCCGAGCACGCGTTCCCCGACGGCGCCGGTCGGGTGACGGTGGCGGTGAACCGGATCCGCGACCGGCTGCGCATGCGGGTGAGCGACGACGGGGTGGGGCTGCCGGCCGACTTCGACCCGACGCGCAGCCTGGGCCTGTCGATCGTCTCCACGCTGGTGGAGAGCGAGCTCGGCGGCGCGCTGGAGTTCGAGTCGCGCCCCGGGCGTGGTGCGACGGTCGCCATCACGCTGACGCTCTGACACCTCGATTTCGACGTCGGTGTGGGCGATCGCGGCGGGCACAGGGCCCCGGCGGGGGTTCCGGGCCGTGGGCGGAGAAGTGCCCGGACGTCGAGAACCCCGTACCCAGGCTCGGGTACGGGGTTCGGACGCGTGCGGCGTGGAACGTCTCAGGCGGTGCGAATACGCGCCCGGGCGTTGCGACGCTTGAGGGCACGACGCTCGTCCTCGCTCATGCCTCCCCAGACGCCATGGTCCTGACCGGACTCGAGTGCCCACTGCAGGCACTGCTCACGGACGTCGCAGCGGCGACACACGACCTTCGCCTCCTCGATCTGCATGATCGCGGGGCCGGTGTTGCCGATGGGGAAGAAGAGCTCGGGGTCTTCATCGAGACATGCGCTGTGGTGGCGCCAGTCCATGACGACAGCTCCTTCCCTTGTGTGTGCAGGCGCGCAGGGATGTCCGCCCAGGGGAAGACCAACGCGCCGCGTTCATCGTTTCAACAAAAGGCGCGTCGCACAAGAGATAGCACGGTGGGTCGATGTCTGTTGAGTCACACAGGTCATACCAAAGGAGGCATCGTGGTCCTGGGGCGGGTGGCGACGGGGGCGTGGTCCTAGGCTGGCGGGGTGAGCGAGACGAGCGACCCGACCCCCTCGGACCAGCCCGACGGGAGCCCTGTCGCGCCGCGCGGACCTGCCCGGACGCTGCTGCTCGTGTCCGGCGTCGTCGTGGCGCTGCAGGCTGCTGGACTGCTGGCGATCACGGTGCTCGAGCTGGCCTCGGTGGAGGCCGACCGGGTGGGGCTGGGGATCAGCACGGCGGTCTTCCTCGGTGCGCTCGGCGTGCTGCTGCTGGTGGCGGTCGTCCAGGTGCTGCGCGGTCGGGCCTGGCCGCGCGGCTTCCTTGTCTTCTCCCAGCTCCTGTGCCTCGCGCTGTCGTTCAACTTCCGCGGCGACGCCCCGTGGATCACCCCGACGCTGGCGGGCGGCGCGGCCGTCGCGCTGGTGTGCCTCCTGTCACCTCCGGTCACCCAGGCGCTCGGACGCCACGATCCCGTGTGAGAATGGGCGGCGGCATCACCTGCCGCGCTCCCGTGTCCGCGGGCCCGCCGTGCACCTACCGGTCGCGGGCCGCGTCGACGCCGTCCTGCTCCGGGTCCGCCCCGTGAGCCCCCGCCCTCAGCGAGAGAGAAGCTGCCGCCCCATGGTCGCCACCGACTCCACCACCTCGACGTTCGACGCGTTCGACCCCACCGACCCCGTGTTCGCGCTGCACCGCGGCGGGAAGATGCAGGTCGCCGCGACGGTACCGCTGCGTGACGCCGACGACCTGTCGATGTCGTACACGCCGGGCGTCGCGCGGGTGTGCGAGGCGATCGCCGCCGACCCGGACCTGTCGCACGACTACACCTGGGTGTCCAACACGGTGGCGGTCATCACCGACGGCACCGCGGTGCTCGGTCTCGGCGACATCGGCCCGGCCGCCTCGATGCCGGTGATGGAGGGCAAGGCCGTCCTGTTCAAGCAGTTCGGCGGCGTCGACGCCATCCCGGTGGCGCTGGCGACGACCGACGTCGACGAGATCGTCGAGACGATCGTGCGCATGGCCCCGACGTTCGGCGGCGTGAACCTCGAGGACATCTCGAGCCCGCGGTGCTTCGAGATCGAGGAGCGGCTCATCGAGCGGCTCGACATCCCGGTCTTCCACGACGACCAGCACGGCACGGCCGTCGTCACGCTGGCCGCGCTCATCAACGCCGTCCGGCTGACCGACCGCGACATGCAGGACCTCAAGGTCGTCATCTCCGGCGCCGGCGCTGCCGGTGTGGCGATTGCGAAGATCCTGCAGTCGGCGGGGGTGCACCGCATCAGCGTCGTCGACCGCCAGGGTGTCATCCACCCCGGGCGCGACGACCTCAACAGCGTCAAGCAGTGGCTCGCCGACCAGACCGCCGACTGGGCGCGTCCCGGGACCGTGGGCGACGCGCTGGAGAAGGCCGACGTGTTCATCGGCGTCTCCGGTGGCACCATCCCCGAGGAGGACGTCGCGCGCATGGCGCCCGACGCGATCATCTTCGCGATGGCGAACCCGAACCCGGAGGTGCACCCCGACGTCGCGCACCGCTACGCGCGGGTCGTGGCCACGGGGCGCTCGGACTTCCCGAACCAGATCAACAACGTGCTCGTGTTCCCCGGCATCTTCCGCGGCGCGCTCGCGGTGCGTGCGACGGCGATCTCCGAGGGCATGAAGCTGGCGGCCGCTCACGCGATCGCCGAGCTCGTCGGCGACGACCTGAGCGAGTCCTACGTCATCCCGTCGCCGTTCGACCCGCGGGTGGCCGACGTCGTCAGCCGGGCCGTCACGGAGACCGCCCGCCGTGAGGGCCTCGCGCGCCGTCCCTACTGATCCGCTCGATACTGGACGCGGTACCTCATCCGGGGCCGGGCTCCGCCTGGCCGTCGCCTGCTCGAAGGAGTCGCATGTTCGCCGTCTACGCCGGTCAGATCAACCCCGAGAACCCGCTCGAGGGGCTGGTGGTCGGGGACCGTCCCGACCCCGAGGTGCCGGACGGCTGGACCACGGTGACGGTCAAGGCGGCATCGATCAACCACCACGACGTGTGGAGCCTGCGCGGCGTCGGCCTGCGCGAGGAGTCGTTGCCGATGATCCTCGGCTGCGACGCGGCGGGCTACGACGAGGACGGCAACGAGGTGCTCGTGCACGCCGTCGTCAGCGACCCGTCGTGGCGCGGTGACGAGACGCTCGACCCCAAGCGCTCGCTGCTGTCGGAGCGCCACCAGGGCACGTTCGCCGAGAAGGTGGCGGTGCCGACGCGCAACGTCGTGCCGAAGCCGGCAGGTCTGTCGTTCAGCGAGGCGGCCTGCCTGCCCACGGCCTGGCTGACCGCCTACCGGATGCTGTTCACGCAGTCGGGGCTCAAGCAGGGCGACACCGTGCTCGTGCAGGGCGCCGGCGGTGGGGTGGCCACCGCCCTCATCACGCTGGCCCGCGCAGCCGGGTTCCGGGTGCTGGCCACGAGCCGCGACGAGGACAAGCGCGCCAAGGCGCTCGAGATCGGCGCGCACGAGGTGTTCGAGTCCGGGGCGCGACTGCCCGTGAAGGTCGACGCCGTCATGGAGACGGTCGGCGCCGCCACGTGGTCGCACTCGGTCAAGTCGATGCGTCCGGGCGGCACGATCGTCATCTCCGGCGCGACGTCGGGTGACGCGCCGAAGGCGGCCGAGCTGACCCGCATCTTCTTCCAGCAGATGCGCGTGCACGGCTCCACCATGGGTACGCGCGACGAGCTCCACGCGCTCGCGCAGTTCATGGACGTCACCGGGACGCGTCCGCTCATCGACAGCGAGATCCCCATGGCCGACGCGGCCCAGGGTCTGCAGCGCGTCGTCGACGGCGACGTCTTCGGCAAGATCGTCCTGACGCTCTGACCTGCGGCCCGGCCGCCGACGTCAGAGGACGCCGGCGGCCAGCAGGGCGCTCGTGGCGCCCAGCAGCACCACCAGGAACAGCACGTTCACCACGGTGAACAGGCCGAGGAACGCGCGGGTGCCGCCGGGTCGCAGCAGCTGGTAGCGGCGCAGGGTGATCAGGCTCGCGAGCGACGCCACCACGGTGCCGACCCCGCCGACGTTGACGCCCAGCAGGAGCGCGCGCCAGTCGTCGGTGAAGGGCGCGTAGATCAGCGCGGTCGGCACGTTGGAGATCAGCTGGCTCCCGGCCACGCTCCAGAGCAGGACGTGCTCCTGCAGCAGGTCCTGCAGGAACCCGCTGGCCTGCGGCACGCGCTCCAGGTTGCCGGCGAAGACGAAGAACAGCATGAACGTCGCGAGCAGCCCGTAGTCGACCGACCGCAGGGCCCGCCGGTCGACGACCGCCACCACCGCGACGACCACGAGGCCCGCCCAGACCGGGAGCGCACGCACGACGAGCGCGACGGCGACGCCGAACAGGACCAGGTGGACGGCCGCCGGTCGCCAGCGCACGGACGTCCGGGAGGTGACCGGTCGGATGGGGCCGCCCGGGACGCGCAGGCACGCGAGCACGAGCAGCGCGATCGACAGCACGAACGGGATCGCCATGACGGCGACGAGCTGACCGACCGACAGGTGGAAGTACTGGTAGAGGAAGAGGTTCTGCGGGCTGCCGAACGGCGTGATCATGCCGCCAAGGTTCGCCGCGACGGTCTGCAGCACGAAGACGTAGGCCAGGTGCTCCTCGTCGCCCGTCGCACGCAGGGCGAGCGCCGACAGCGGGAGGAAGGTCAGCAGCGCCATGTCGTTGGTGATGAGCATCGACCCGAGCGCGGTCAGCAGGACCAGCCCGACGACCAGCGTCCGCCGACCACGCAGGACCCCCACGGCCCCCTCCGCCGCGGCGGTGACGAGGTGCGTCCGGTCGAGCGCGCTGATGACCGTCAGGAAGCACCACAGCCCCACGAGCGTGCGGTACTCGGGATAGTGCAGGTACTCAGCGCTCGGCGGCACGAGCAGGCAGGTCAAGGCGGCCGCGACGGCCGTCGCGGTGAGGAAGGGGTTGGCGGTCAGCAGGTGCCGGACCCGCGCCGCGACCCCGCGGTCAGCCATCGTCGTCCCGGTCGTCGGCGAGCACGTGCCGCAGGTAGCGCCCCGGTGCCTCGAGGTAGGCGCGCCAGTGGGCGACGAGGTCGAGCGACTCCCAGCTCGTCTCCCGCAGCCCCCACGGACCGACCTCCAGGATCCGTGCCCCCGGCAGCGACGCGACGACGGGGGAGTGGGTCGCGCACAGCACCTGACCCCCCGTCGCGGCGATGTCGTGGAGGGTGCGCAGCAGCGCCAGGCTCGAGGAGAACGACAGCGCGGCCTCGGGCTCGTCGAGGCAGTAGAAGCCGGGGGAGTCGAAGCGTCGGCGCAGCACCTCCAGGAAGGACTCCCCGTGGCTCATCGCGTGCAGGTCGGGGCCGCCGACACCCTCCTGGTACGTGTACCAGCCGTGCATCGTCTCCGCGCGCAGGAAGAAGCCCCACCGCCCCGACCCCACACCTCGCTGCAGGGTCAGGGCCGTGTGCAGGGCCGACTCGCTCGGTCGCGAGCGGTGCTGCCCGTGCGGGCTGCCGCCCTCCGGCGACAACCCGTAGGCGATCGCCACCGCCTCGACGATCGTCGACTTCCCGGCCCCGTTCTCGCCGACGAGGAACGTGACCCCGGGCGCGAGGTCGAGACCCTCGCGCAGCACCTGCTGGACGGCGGGGACGTCGTCGAGCCAGGGGTCGAGATCACCTGCGCCCTCCGGGATCACCCGGACCACGGGCGGCTGGTCGAACCTCACCGGGACAGTGTGGCAGTGGGGGAGGACAGGAGCGTGCTCAGCCGCGTCCGCGGCTGGTCGAGTAGACGAGCACCGCGAGGGACGAGCGTGTGCGGGCTGTGGAGCCATCGCAGCAGGGGCGTAGCCGCGATGGAGCGAGACCACTCGGCAGCGGCTCAGCGGTTTCTACTCAGGGGTGATGAGGTCTGGACGCTCGCCAGGTCTCGATACAGACCGACGCCTTCGGCGTGTACTACTCGACCTGCCGATCTCGTTCGCTCGCAAAGCTCGCTCAGAGATCGTCATCATCATCGTCGAGGCGGGCGAGCCAGGTGGCCAGCCGCTCGACCGGCACCTCGAAGTCGGGGTGCAGGTCGACGAACTCGACGAGCCGGTCGGCCAGCCACGCGAAGGAGATCTCCTCCTCGCCGCGGCGGGCCGCCAGCTCCTCGATGCCTCGATCGGTGAAGTACACGGCTCAGGCGAACGCCGCGTCCATCAGCTCACGCTGCTCGGCGTCGTGCCGCGACTTCGAGCCCACGGCCGTCGTCGACGACGCCGGGCGCGACACGAGCGTCAGCGCACCGGACGCCACGGCGTCGGGGTAGTGCAGCGCGGCGTCGGGCCACGGACCCTGGTTCGCGGGCTCGTCCTGCACCCAGCGGACGTTCTTCACGCCGCTGAAGCGAGCGAGCTCGGTCTTGATCTGCTCGACCGGGCGCGGGTACAGCTGCTCGAGGCGGACGATCGCCGTCGTCGGGTCGTCGCCCTCACGCTTAGCGCGCTCGTCGAACAGGTCGTGCGCGATCCGGCCCGAGCACAGCAGCACCGTGTCGACCTTCTCGGCGTCGACGGAGTCGTCGCCGATGACCGGACGCCACTGGCCCGACGTGAACTCGTCCGGCTGCGACGCCGCGCTCTTGCGACGCAGCAGCTGCTTGGGCGTGAACACGATGAGCGGACGGTGCTGGCCCTCCAGCGTGTGCCGACGCAGCAGGTGGAAGTACGACGCCGACGTCGACGGCTGGGCGATCGTCATCTCGTCGTTGGCGGCGAGCTGCAGGAACCGCTCGATGCGCGCCGACGAGTGGTCCGGCCCCTGGCCCTCGTAGCCGTGGGGCAGGAGCAGCACGACGCCGGACTTCTGGCCCCACTTCGTCTCACCGGAGGAGATGTACTCGTCGATGACCGACTGGGCGCCGTTGACGAAGTCGCCGAACTGCGCCTCCCACAGGGTGAGGGCCTCCGGACGCGCCACGGAGTAGCCGTACTCGAAGCCGAGCGCGGCGTACTCGCTCAGCAGCGAGTCGTAGATGTAGAACGTCGCCTGCTCGTCGCCGACGTGCGACAGCGGGGTCCACTCGCTGCCGTTGTTGCGGTCGATGATCGTCGCGAAGCGCGAGGAGAACGTGCCGCGCCGCGAGTCCTGGCCGGCGAGGCGCACAGGGCGACCCTCGAGCAGCAGCGACCCGAACGCGATGATCTCGCCCGTGCCCCAGTCGATCGGGCCCGTCTCGATGGACTGGGCGCGACGCTGCAGCTGGGGGAGCACCTTCGGGTGGACCGTGAAGCCGTCGGGCACGGACGTGTAGGCCGACGACACGGCCTTCATGACCTCGGGGGACACGGCCGTCTCGAGCGCGCCCTCCTGCTCGGGCTTCTCGGGGTAGTCGGGGGTGCGCGTGTAGTCGGCGTCGGAGGAGGTGGCCTCCTTGACGTCGGCGAAGTTGCGCTCGAGCTGGGACTGGTAGTCCGCGAGGGCGGCCTCGGCCTCCTCGATGGTGATGTCGCCACGACCCACGAGCGCCTCGGTGTAGAGCTTGCGCACCGACTTCTTCGCGTTGATCGTGTCGTACATCAGCGGCTGCGTGAACGACGGGTCGTCGCCCTCGTTGTGGCCGCGGCGGCGATAGCAGACCAGGTCGATCACGACGTCCTTGTTGAACGTCTTGCGGTACTCGTAGGCGAGGTCGGCGACGCGGATGCACGCCTCCGGGTCGTCGCCGTTCACGTGCAGGATCGGCGCCTGGACCATGCGGGCGACGTCGGTGCAGTAGGTCGAGGAGCGCGACGACGACGGGCTCGTCGTGAAGCCGACCTGGTTGTTGACGATCACGTGGATCGTGCCGCCCGTGCGGTAGCCGCGCAGCTGCGAGAGGTTCAGCGTCTCCGCGACGACACCCTGGCCGGCGAACGCGGCGTCGCCGTGCACGAGGACCGGCAGCACCGGGAACTCGGCACCGCGGTTGAGACGGTCCTGCTTCGCGCGGGTGATGCCCTCGAGCACCGGGTCGACGACCTCGAGGTGCGACGGGTTGGCGGCCACCGACACCTTGATCGTGTCGCCGTGCTCGGAGCGGAACTCGCCCTCGACGCCCAGGTGGTACTTGACGTCGCCGGAGCCCTGCACCGTGCGGGGGTCGATGTTGCCCTCGAACTCGCGGAACACCGTGCCGGCGCTCTTGCCGGCGATGTTGACGAGGACGTTGAGACGGCCGCGGTGGGCCATGCCGATGCAGACCTCCTCGAGGCCGTCGGCGGCAGCCTCCTCGCAGATCTCGTCGAGCAGCGGGATGGTGGTCTCCCCGCCCTCGAGGCTGAACCGCTTCTGGCCGACGAACTTCGTCTGCAGGAAGGTCTCGAACGCTTCGGCCTGGTTGAGCTTCAGCAGGATGCGCAGCTGCTCCTCGCGCGGGGGCTTCGTGTGGCCCACCTCGATGCGGTCCTGCAGCCACTGACGCTCGCCCGGGTCCTGGATGTGCATGTACTCCAGGCCGATGGAGCGGCAGTAGGAGTCGCGCAGGACGCCGAGGATCTCGCGCAGCTTCATGAAGCGCTTGCCCGTGCCGCTCGCGAACGAGCCGGTGGCGAACTCGCGGTCGAGGTCCCACAGGGTCAGGCCGTGCGACGCGGTGTCGAGGTCGGGGTGGCTGCGCTGGCGGTACTCGAGCGGGTTCGTGTCGGCCATGAGGTGACCGCGCACGCGGAAGGCGTGGATCAGCTCGAGCACGCGCGCCTGGCGGTGCACCTCGTCGTCGTGGCTGACGGCGATGTCCTGGGCCCAGCGGATCGGCTCGTAGGGGATCCGCAGCGCCTGGAAGATCTCGTCGTAGAAGCCCTCCTCGCCGAGGAGCAGCTGGTGGATCCGACGCAGGAACTCGCCCGACTGCGCACCCTGGATGACGCGGTGGTCGTAGGTCGAGGTCAGCGTCATCATCTTGCTGACAGCGAGGTGGGCGATGGTGTGCTCGGACGCGCCCTGGAACTCCGGCGGGTACTCCATGGAGCCGACGCCGACGATGACGCCCTGACCCTTCATGAGCCGCGGGACGGAGTGGTTGGTGCCGATGCCTCCGGGGTTGGTGAGGCTGGCGGTGGTGCCCTGGAAGTCGGAGACCTCGAGCTTGCCGTCGCGGGCCTTCTTGACCATCGCCTCGTACGCCTGCCAGAACTGCGCGAAGTTCATGGTCTCGGCGGCCTTGATGGACGGCACGAGGAGCTGGCGCTCGCCCTTGGCGTTCTTCGTGTCGATCGCGAGGCCGAAGTTGACGTGCTCAGGCTTCAGCTGGACCGGCTTGCCCTTCTCGTCGATGTCGTAGCCGGTGTTCATCTCCGGCATGGCCGTGAGGGCCTTGACGACGGCGTAGCCGATGAGGTGGGTGAACGACACCTTGCCGCCGCGGGCGCGGGCGAGGTGGTTGTTGATGACGATGCGGTTGTCGAAGAGCAGCTTGACCGGCACCGAGCGCACGCTCGTGGCGGTGGGGACCTCGAGGCTGGCGTCCATGTTGGCCGCGGTGCGCGCGGGCGCGCCCTTGAGCGGCACGCGCTCGACCTCGCCCGGACCCGAGGGCTGGGGCGCGGCCGACGTCGACTTCGGGTCGGTGGAGCGGCCTGCGGGACGTGCAGCCTGCGGCTTCTTCGCCGGCGCCTTGCTCTCCGCAGGCTTCGCGGCGGCGGGCTCGGCCTTCTTCGGCGCGGGTGCCGCAGCGGCAGGCTCGGGCTTCTTCTCCGGGGTCTTCGCGGGGGCGGGCTCGGGCTTCTTCTCGGCGACCGTGGCGGCTGCCGGCCCAGAGCCGTTCGCGGACGTGCCGTTCGCCGAGGTGCCGTTGCGCGCGGCCCCGTTCGAGGAGGGGGCGGTGCCGTTGTCCCGCAGGAGCGCCGCGCCGTCACCCTCCTCGAAGAACGTCACCCAGGTCGGGTCGAGGGAGGCGGGGTCCGCCTTGTACTGGTCGTACATCTCCTCGACGAGCCACTGGTTCGTCCCGAAGTCGGGGGTTGACGGGTCATGTGAGGACTCGGCCACGGCCTCGATCGCCTCTTCCGGTTGGTTCCCTGCGCACTTGGACACGGTGCGACTCAAGACTAGCGCGCTGGCCCGGACGCTCGACGTCCGGTTCGCCCTGCCTGGAGCCGTGTCTCCCACCGTCCCACGGGGTGATCCTCGTCGCACCGCGATCGCGTCGATCGGGGCGGCGGAACAGGGTCGGTGCGCGGGGGTGCGGCTGCCTCAGGCCACGCTGACGACGACGTCGGACAAGCCGTGGAACGTGGCGAGCGCCGCAGCCTCGTGGTGGAGCGAGGACCGGTGAGCGCGCGAGAGGGTGGCGCCGGTGTGCACGACGACCGTGAGCGTGCCGGCGCGCACCGAGCGGTTCCAGTGGCCCGCGAGTCGACCGTCGAGCACGAGGAGCCCCGCGCCGGACATCGTCGCGATGTACCCCGCGCCGACCTCCGTGCGCAGGTCGGCGTCGCGCACGTAGGAGACGAGCTCGTCGAACTGGGAGAGCAGCAGCGCCGCGGGCACGTCGGCCCGGTGGTCGTCCAGCTCGTCCTGCGGGTGCGGCGACCAGAGCCGCCGGCCCTCGAGCTCGACCTCGTGCAGCCCGGCGTCGGCGACCGCCCGTCGCGCCTGGGTGAGGGTGAGGCTCGACCACCACGCGAGGTCGGCCGGGGTGAAGGGGCCGTGCCCGCGTGCGTAGGTGGCGGCGAGCCACGCCCGTTCGGCGTCGACCCCCGCCGTGCTGGGCGCGAGGTCGAGCGGTCGGTAGCGGTGCGGGCCGCCCGGGTCGCGCCGTCCGGCCACCTCGCCGCGGAGCTCGGCGGCCATGACGATGTGCGCCAGGAGGTCGCCACCGAACGGCGTCCCCGCGTCGTCCAGGCGAGCGGCGACGTCGTCGCGGGTGCACCCCGGGGCATCGCGGACCGCGTCCACGACCACCTCGCTGGCCGCGGCCAGGGCCGACTCCTCGAGGCCCTGGCGCCGGACGTGGGGCAGCAGCTGGCCCATGACGCGGTCGCTGGTCGCGGCGACCACGCGAGGGAGGTCGTCGACGTGCACGTGGTGCCAGGTGGTGCGCAGGACGTGCGTCCGGACGACCCCGCCGGCGTCGAGCTGGTCGAGGACGTCGGCGAGCGGAGGGGTGCCGCAGCGGCGGGCGATGCTCCAGGGCGCCGTGGTGTGCTCCTGCGACTGCACCGCCCCGAGGTGGCGCACCACCGCGGTGGCGTCGGCGAGTGGAGTGCCTGCGAGACGCTGGGACCACAGCCGGTACGGCGCGAGTGACTGGTGCACCCGATGATGCTCCCACCCGGCACGGACAGGACGGCTCCTCCGCGCGGGTGCCTCGCCGGCGACCGCCGTCTCAGGAACCGAGCGCGTCCTGCAGCGCCTGCCCGACCTTGCCCGCGGCCTTGACGTTCTTGCGGCCGTCGAGGAGGGCCTTGGGCTTGTCGTCGAAGCCTCCCGCGGTGATCTCGACCGACGCCCCGTCGTCCGTGGGCGTCACCGTCGCGACGTACTCGTGGCCCCACGAGAACGCCGTCTTGCCGCTGGTGAAGCCCACGGTGCGCGATGCGTCGTCGCGGGCGACCTCGGTGTAGGGCGGCGCGGACGCGAGCTCCGTGAGGGCGGCGAACGTCCGCTCGGCGTCGTGGGTGGTCGTGACGGTGGTGCTGCGCGGTGCGTGCACGGGATCCCCTCCTGGTCGGTGACGGGGCCGCCCCCCGCCCGCCACCGACGCTAGGGCGAGCCACCCGTCCGACGCCAGCGACCCGCCCGCTGCGTGACAGCATCGACGCATGCGCACCCCGATCCCGGACTACCTCGCCCAGGTGCTCGACGAGTGCGGTGGCGACGACGGCGAGGTCGCCGACTACATCGCCGAGCTCGCGCAGGCCGACCCCGACCGGCTGGCGATCGCCGTGGCCACGCTCGACGGCGTGGTGGCCACGGCCGGCGACGCCGACGTCGCGTTCTCCATCCAGTCGATCTCCAAGCCGTTCACGTACGCGCTGGCCATCGCCGACCAGGGTCTGGACGCCGTCGTCGAGAAGATCGACGTCGAGCCGTCGGGCGACGCGTTCAACGAGATCTCCCTCGAGCGTGGCTCGGGGCGTCCCCGCAACCCGATGATCAACGCGGGGGCGATCGCGGCCCACGCCTTGGTCGCAGGACCCGGCTCCGACGAACGCTTCGAGCGGGTGCGCTCCTTCTACTCCCGGCTCGCCGGGCGCGAGCTCGACGTCGACGAGGCGGTCTTCGAGTCCGAGCTGGGCACCGCCGACCGCAACATGGCGATCGCCTACATGCTGCGCACCGTCGGCATCCTCGAGGGAGACCCGCCGGACGTCGTGCGCGGCTACACGCGCCAGTGCGCCGTGTCGGTCACCGTCCGCGACCTCGCACGCATGGCCGCGGTGCTCGCGGGGCAGGGCCGCGCGCCCGACGGGGAGCAGCTGCTTGAGCCGCAGGTGGCACGGCAGGTGCTGAGCGTCATGGCCACCTGCGGCATGTACGACGCCGCGGGCGACTGGCTCACGACGGTCGGCATCCCGGCCAAGAGCGGCGTGGCGGGCGGCCTGATCGGTGTCCTGCCAGGCCAGGTGGGCATCGCCGTGTTCTCGCCACGGCTCGATCGGCACGGCAACAGCGCGCGGGGCGTGCGCGTGTTCGAGCGGCTGTCGCGCGACATGGGCCTGCACCTCATGGAGGTCTCCGACGTGGCGCGCTCGGTGGTGCGGCGGGTCGAGCGCGGTGGCTCGCGCGTGGCGGTGCACGAGGTCGCCGGCGACCTGCGCTTCGTCGAGGCCGAGCGCGTGCTGCGCAGCCTGGAGGAGGAGCCGGAGGGCGAGGCGCCCGTCGTGCTCGACCTCGAGCGGGTGCACCGGGTCAACGACGTCGCGCGTCGGATGCTGCTGGAGGGGGTGCGCCGGCTGCACCTCGACGGGCACGACGTGCGGCTCGTCGACCCGTCCGCGGTGCTCGGCGGCGGGGACGGGCAGGGGCCCGACGCGGGCGACGGCTACGTCCCCGAGGTGTTCGAGGACGCAGCCGCCGCCGTGGGGGAGTGAGCCGGCTCAGCTCTCCAGGGTCGCGTCGAGGGTGATCTGGTCGACCGAGGCGAGCGCCTTGCTGAGCGGGCAGCCGGTCTTCGCCTCCTCCGCGGCCTGCTGGAAGGTGGCGTCGTCGACGCCCTCGACCTCGCCGCGCACGGTCAGCGCGATCGTGTGGATCTTGAAGCCGCCGTCGGCGTCGTCCTTGCCGAGCGAGACGTCGGCCTTCGTCTCGATGGAGCGGACCGTGCCGCCGTTCTTCTCGAGGACGGCGGTCAGCTGCATCGTGTAGCAGGCGGAGTGCGCCGCGCCCAGCAGCTCCTCGGGGTTGGTGACGCCACCGCCGTCCTCGGACGAGCGCTTGGGGAACGACATCTCGAACGTGCCGAGGCCGGAGCTGGTGAGCTCGACCTGACCGGATCCGTCCTCGAAGCCGCCGTCCCAGGCGGTGCGAGCAGTGCGAGTAGGCATGGTGTCTCCTGCCGGTGGGTGGGATGTGTACCACCGACGCTACGAGCGTGAGGAGGTCCCGCAACCTGACTCGTGCGGCGGGGCGACGTCAGTCGAGCGTGAGGTCCTTGAACCAGGAGTCGGTCACGTAGTCGGTCTCCCAGCCCATCGACAGGTAGAGCTGGTCGGCCGACGTGGGGGAGTCGGCGTCGACCTCCAGGCCGACGCGGTTGCGGCCGCGTCGGGCGGCGTCGCTGATGACCGCGGCGAGCAGCGACTTCGCGACACCGCGTCCGCGGGCGTGCCGGTTGACGCCGATGTACTCGACGTAGGTGCCCTCCGGGCCGCCGTGCTTGCCGGGCAGCACGGAGCACACGACGGTGCCGGCCGGCACCTGCTCGCCGTCCTCGTCCGTGACGTAGGCCAGCCACCACTGGTCCCACCGGTGCCCAGGCTCCTCGCGCATGCGCTGCACGAACTCGGGGAAGGACTCGCGGTAGTTGTTGAAGTGGTCCTCGAAGGACGTCTCGAGCATGTGGTGCACCGTCTGCAGGTCCGACGCGACGGGGAACCCGTTCTCGTGCTTCTCGACGGTGCGCACGAGCACGCCCTCGCGGGGCTCGAGGTCGGCGTCGCCGTCGCGCACGGGCCGCTCCATGTGCAGCCACGTGCGCCGCTTGGCGTAGCCGGCCTGCTCGAGCCAGCCGGCCTGGCGGGTGTCGTCGGCGAACGGGCTCTCGTCGAGGCGGGTGGCGTCGATGCCGCGGATGCGCGCCATGAGGATCGCCACCTCCTCCGCCCACGCGTAGAGCACACCGGCGATCTCGTCGACCTCGGCGACGTCGCGGTCGAAGTACCCCCACACGAGGGCGCGTCCCGCGGCGCGGTCGTGGACGGTGATCCAGGCGATGGGCACGTCGTCGTCGCCGACGGCCACGAGCTGGCGTCGCGTCCACGACGCCTGCCCCGCGACCTCGTTCTCGATGCCGGCCGGGTCGACGTGCGCCTCGCCCGTGCCCTGCAGCTCATCGAGGTGGCGCAGGCGTACGAGGGCGTCGACGTCGCCGTAGGTGGGGACGCGCGCGGTCCAGGGGCCGGGCAGGTCGGGGACGTCGATCTCGGTCGGGGCGGTCTCGTCTGCTGGGCTCATCGGGTCATGAGTCTCCCACCTCCGCCGTCTCGCGCGCGTCGGCCCTGGGGGAGGTGGGGGGTCTGGGGTTGCTGGCGGGGGCTGCGGGGGTCTCGTCGCGCTGGTGCGGTGCCTGCGGGGTTCTCGCCTTGCTGGTGCGTCGCCGCAGGGGGCTTGCGGTTGCTGGTGCGCTGCCTGCGGTGGTCG
>NZ_LUNH01000053.1:0-20360 GCF_001628525.1 Aeromicrobium sp. REDSEA-S38_B2
CACCCACACTGAGCCGCGCCGACGCAGCCCCACCCGAGCACCAACCCACGCCGACGCAGCCGCAGACCGACCGAGAAGCCACCCCCGACCTCGACCCCACGGAATGCGGTTCCGCGTCAGTTGCTCCGGTCGGCGAAGCCGGGCGGCAGGTCGCCGGGCGCGGTGTCGATGACGGTCTCGTCGTCGGTGCCGACGTGCTCGAAGAGGGTGATGTGCGCGAACTCCGGCACGACGTAGACGGGGTAGGTCGGCCCCTCGTCGCGGAACCGGCGCATGTCGTCGAGGTGGTCGTTCTGGAACAGGACCGTCCGGGATCCGTCGAGCTCGATCCAGTGCGGGAAGAAGATCGTGCCGTGCAGGACGCGGTCCTCGGGCACGATGTTCACGACGACGCTGGTGCCGGTCGGCTCGTTCCACGAGACCTTGAAGACCCCGCGGCCCAGCCCGACGAGGTCGACCTCCTGGTCCTTCACCCAACGGCCCCCGACCATGCCGGTGTGGATCCGGTAGTCGATCGTCGTGGCGTTCTTGACGTACATCTCGTACTGCCAGCCGTTGGCGTACGTGTAGATGAGCCGGTGGCCGACGATCGCGTCCAGGTCCTGCTCGGGGGCGGGGTGCTCGATGCTCGTGCGGGTTCCCATGCCTCCAACTCTCGCACCGACGAGATGGGCCCACCTGCCCGAGCTCGACGAGGGCGGACGCCGACACCCCGCCCCCAGGTCCGGCACCTAGCCGACCAGAGCGCGCTCAGGCGTCGAGGACGGCGAGCACCTGGTCGCGGCGCGGCAGGCCCGAGGCCCGGCTGAGCACCGTCCCGTCGGGCCCGACGACGAGGACCGTCGGGGTGCGCATGATGTTCAGCCGGCGCACCAGGTCGAGGTGGGACTCGGCGTCGACCTCGACGTGGGCGACGTCGGGACGGGTCGCCACGACGTCGCTCAGGAGAGCACGTGTGGCACGACAGGGGCTGCAGAAGGCGCTCGAGAACTGGACGAAGGTCAGCCGGTCACCCAGCGGGCCGCCGATCTCCTCCGCCGTGAGCACCTCGCGCGGCTCCGTCGGCACGTCGGGCGACGCACCCGGGTCCGGCTCCTGCACTCCCCCGACGGCCACCGACGACGCTGGCGCGGCGGACGCGGGGGTGGAGAACCGACCGTCACGACGTCGCAGCAGCAAGGCCACGAGGCCGGTCGCTGCGAGGGCGACGAGCAGGACGATCACACCGGTCACTCCTCCAGGCTACGCCGCCGCCGGTCGCCCCACCTCGGCGTCCGACGGGGCGGAACACGGGCCCTAGACGGTGAGCACCGCCAGCGACGCCCCGACGTGCACCGCAGGCCCGACGAGCGCCACCGACACCGCCGCCGGGAAGGCCCACGTCTGCGGACCGGGCAGCGCCCCGATGCTCCAGGCACGCCCCAGCACCTGCCCGAGGAGGGCGCACCCGGCCGCGGCGCCACCGACCGCGAGCCCCAGCACCCACGTGCCGATGCCGTCGACGGTCGCGGAGACGAGCACGCCGGTGAGTGCACCCGCCGTCACCGCAGCCGACCCGAGCAGCACCCGGTCGCCGGGCACCGACCACACCAGGAGGGCCACGGAGAGCGCTGCGGCGGCCATCGCGACGACGTCGATCGAGGCCGACTCCCCCGACGCTGCCACCCATCCGGCGGCGCACGTGGCGACGACGCCGACGAGCACGGTGGCAGCCACGGCCCGCACGAGGTCCTCGCGGCCGTCGCGGCGCAGCATCTGCCCCACCAATCCGGCGAAGACGACCACCGCCGACCCGAGCATGACGCCGGAGAACACGCCGGCCGAGATCAACGCGTCCTCGGTCGCCACGGTGCCGTCGGTGCCCCGCAGCAGCTGCGGGTCCCAGGCGACGGCGGTGGCGACGACGCTGCCCGCGACGACGGGCACGAAGGTCGTCGGCCGCGGACGCTCACCCGCACCGTGGGCGGGCGCCGTGCCGACGAGCACCTGCACGACGAGGACGCCGACCGCGACGAGCCACAGCTCGTCCGTGGCGACCGCGAGCGCCAGCAGCCCCGCCAGGGCGGCCGAGAGCAGGGACGGGGCGAGTCGAGGCATCCTCGCATGATGCCAGGCGTCGGGGTGCGCCCCGCTCCGCTCGGCCCAGGACTCAGGGCCCAGGACTCAGGGCCCAGCGCTCAGCCGCCGGCGAACGGCGGCAGGAACTCCACGAGAGCCCCGTCGTCGAGACCCACCTGGGTGCGGTCGCGACGCCCGACGGGCACCTCCCCCACGAGGACGGAGCACATGTCGAGCACGGCGCGCAGCCGCTGGTCGCCGTCGTGTCGGCGCACCGCCTCGTCGACGGCCTCCGCGAGGGTGCCGGCCGACACCTGCTCGCTCTCGACCCCGGCCGCGGCCCGCGCCGCAGCCCAGTAGCGCACCGTCACCACGGGCGTCGACGCCCCGTCCGCCTGCCGGTCACCTGCCGGTGTGACGTCGTTCTCTTTCGCGACACCTCGTGGTGATTCGTCCGACACATGCACTAGTCTGGGGCATGCGACGAGGCCACGGTGATTTCACCTGGCCTCTTGTCATAAGTGCGAGCCGCGGGCACGGCGCCCGCGGCGGACCGACGGAGGGACCGCAGTGTCACACCTCTTGCTCCTGACCAAGAGCACCCAGTCCTCGGTGGAGGTGCTGCCCGCCCTCGCGCTGCTGCCCCACCACGTCAAGATCCTCCCGGCGGAGGCCAGCGCGCTCATCGACGCGCCACCCTCCGACGCCGTCCTCGTCGACGGCCGCCACGACCTCGCGCAGGTCCGCAGCCTCACCCGCGTCATCCGCACCACGGGGATCGAGTGCCCCCTGGTGCTGATCCTCACCGAGGGCGGACTCGCCGTCGCCGCCTCCGACTGGGGCATGGACGACGTCATCCTCACGACCGCCGGCCCGGCGGAGCTGGAGGCCCGGCTGCGGCTGGCCATCGGCCGCGTGGCCGCCGGCCAGGGCGCCGAGGACGACTCCCACGTCATCGCCTCCAGCGGTCTCGTCGTCGACGAGGCCACCTACACGGCCAAGCTGGAGAACCGCACGCTCGACCTCACGTTCAAGGAGTTCGAGCTCCTGAAGTTCCTCGCCCAGCACCCGGGCCGGGTCTTCACCCGCCAGCAGCTGCTGCAGGAGGTGTGGGGCTACGACTACTTCGGCGGCACCCGCACGGTCGACGTCCACGTCCGACGGCTGCGCGCCAAGCTGGGCACCGAGCACGAGACGCTGATCGGCACCGTGCGCAACGTCGGCTACCGCTTCGTCGCGACGACGGCGGAGGCCGACGAGCCGGCCGCGCGCCGCAGCACGTCGGTGCCCGGGCCGGGCGCCCGCGCGTAGCGGACGCCGGATGGACCGCATCAGCGCGCTGGACCTGGTCGCGCTGGTCCTCGACGAGGGCACCTACGAGTCCTGGGACCAGCCGATCGACGTGTCCGGATACTCACCGGACTACCGTGCGGCCGTCGAGAAGGCGGCACAGCGCTCGGGCTGCGACGAGTCGATCATCACCGGTCGCGGTCTCGTCCGCGGCCGCCCGGTCGCGTTCGTCCTCAACGAGTTCGGGTTCCTCGCCGGCTCGATCGGTCGTGCCGCGGCACAGCGCATCGTCTCGGCCGTCCGGCGTGCCACGGCCGAGGGCCTGCCGCTGCTCGCCTCGACCGCCTCGGGTGGCACGCGCATGCAGGAGGGCACGCCCGCGTTCGTGCACATGGTCGACATCTCCCGCGCGATCATGGACCACCGCGCCGCCGGCCTGCCGTACCTCGTGCACCTGCGGCACCCGACCACGGGCGGCGTGTTCGCGTCGTGGGGGTCGCTGGGCCACATCACGGTGGCCGAGCCCGGCGCTCTCGTGGGGTTCTTGGGGCCGAAGGTCTACGAGCTGCTGGAGGGGCGACCGTTCCCGTCCGGGGTCCAGGTCAGCGAGAACCTCGCCCGACGCGGCATCGTCGACTCCGTCGTGCTGCACGAGGAGCTGCCGTCCGTCGTCGACCGTGCGCTCGGCCTGCTCGTCGACCCCGTCACCGACGCGACCCGCACCCGACGTCCGGGCGTCGAGCCGGGCACGCCGCGGCGTCACGGCACGTGGGAGTCGATCGAGATCACCCGCGCCGAGCCGCGGGTGGGCGCGCGCGACGTGCTGCGCCACGGCAGCGACGCCACCGTGCGGCTCCAGGGCACCGAGGAGGGCGAGCGCGACACCGCGATGCTGGTGGCGTTCGCCAGGCTCGACGGCGTGCCGTGCGTGGTGGTCGGGCAGGACCGCACCACCCAGACCCCGGCCAACCCGATGGGCCCGGCGGCGCTGCGCGAGGCGCGGCGCGGCATGCGCCTGGCCGCCGAGCTGGGCCTGCCGCTCGTCTCCCTGATCGACACCCCGGGCGCGGAGCTGTCGCCCGGCGCTGAGGAGGGGGCGATCGCCGGCGAGATCGCCCGCTGCATCGCCGCGATGTCGACGCTGGAGGTGCCGTCGGTGTCCGTGCTCCTCGGCCAGGGCAGCGGAGGCGGGGCCCTCGCCCTGCTGCCCGCCGACGTCGTGGTCGCCACCGAGAACGCGTGGCTGTCGCCGCTGCCGCCCGAGGGGGCCAGCGCGATCGTGCACGGCGACGTCGACCACGCACCGCAGATGGCGCAGCAGCAGCGCGTCTCGGCCCTCGACCTGCAGGAGACCGGCACCGTGCACCACGTCGTGCCCGAGCCGGAGGACGACTCGCCCGAGGCCCTGGCGCGTGCGGTCGCGGCGGAGGTCGGCCACCAGCTGCGCGGGCTGCTCGACGCCCGCGGCGCGAACGGTCTCCCCTCGACCCACGCCTAGGCTGGGGCGGGTGAAGAACTCTCGCGACCGTCGGTACGGCGGCATGGTGCTCGTCTGGACGGTCGTCGGCGTCCTGTTCACGTTCGTCACCGGCAACCCTGTCTGGGCCGGCGCGTTCCTCGCGATCGGCGTCGCGCTCGCCGAGTCCCAGCGCGGCGAGACCGAGCCCACGACCTCCACCCCGGCAGCACCCGCCACCGCCGGCGAGGAGCCCGCGGACGACCACGAGCTGCTGGCCCTGAACCACGCCGCCCACCAGACCGACGGGGTGGAGCCGTTCAACGAGGCCACCCGCCTCGCCGTCGGCGCCGGTGACCCGCTGCGCGTCGACCGGGTGCTCGACGGTGGCGTCGCAGCCGCCGTCGCCGTGGGCGACGCTCCGGTGGAGCTCGCGGTGCACCCCGACCACCGGCGCCAAGGTCGCGGTCGCGCCCTCGTGAGCGAGCTGCTCGACGCCGGGGAGCACCGGTTCTGGGCGCACGGAGACCTGCCCGCGGCGCAGGCGCTCGCGTCGTCGCTCGGGCTCGAGCCGGTCCGCACCCTGCTCGTGCTGCGCCGCGAGGGCGGCGAGCCGGTCGTCGAGCAGGTCCCCGCCGGCACCACCATCCGCACGTTCCGGCCCGACGACGCCGACGCCGTCGTCCGCGTCAACGGTCGCGCCTTCGCCCACCACCCGGAGCAGGGTGCGATGGACCGCGCCGACTTCGACCGGCGCGCCGCCAGCGACTGGTTCGACCCCGAGGGCCTCTTCGTCGCCGAGGACGAGCAGGGCCAGGTGGTCGGGTTCCACTGGACGAAGGTCGAGGCCCCCGCCTGGGGCGAGCCGCCGGTCGGCGAGGTGTACGTCGTCGGCGTCGATCCCGACCACCACGGCGGCGGGCTCGGCACGGCGCTCACCGCCCGCGGGCTGCGACACCTGGCCGATTCGGGCGTGGACGTCGTCGACCTCTACGTCGAGGGCGACAACGGCCCCGCGCTCGCGGTGTACCGCAGGCTCGGCTTCGTCGAGCGGGCGCGCGACGTGCTCTACGCGCGGCCCTCGGCTAGCTGAGCCCGCGCTGCAGGGCCGCCGCAGCGCGACGCATGGCGCGCGGCGCCGAGCGCCCGATGCCGACCATGTTGGCGAAGCCGTGGATGAGCCCGCTCTCCTCCACGTGCTCGACCTGCACGCCCGCCGCGCGCAGGTGCTCGGCGTAGGCCGTGCCCTCGTCGCGCAGCGGGTCGAAGCCGGCGGTCACGACGTAGGCGGGCGCCACGCCGTGCGCGTCCTGACGCAGCGGTGAGAGCCGGTCGTCGGCGCGGTCCTCGTCGCCCGCGAGGTAGTTCTCCTCGCACAGGTCCATGAACGCCTTGGTGAGCAGGAAGCCCTCGCCGAGACGGGTCCGGCTGGGCCGCTCCTCGACGAAGTCGGTGGCCGGGTAGATCAGCAGCTGGAACGCGGGCGCGACGACGTCGTCGGACCGGGCCGCGTGCTGCGCGACGAGCGCCGACAGGTTGCCTCCGGCGCTGTCGCCGCCGATCGCGATCGCGCCCGGCTCGATGCCGAGGCCCGGCGCGTGCTCGGTGACCCACCGCCACGCCGCCCAGACGTCGTCGAACCCGGCAGGGAACTGCGCCTCGGGAGCCAGCCGGTAGTCGACCGAGACGACCCGCACCTGCGCCTCCTCGGCGAGGAAGGAGCACACGGCGTCGTACGCGTCCAGGTCGCCGTAGACCCAGCCGCCGCCGTGCAGGTAGACGAGCGCCGGCGACCGGCCGCTGAGCCCGCGCGGCGTGTAGAAGCGCAGGCCGACCGGACCCTCCGGCCCGTCGATCGTGCGGTCGGTGACCGCGCCGACGGGCTGACGACCGCCCAGCATCCGGAACGCCTCGGTGTACACGCGACGGCCGCGGGTGATCGACAGCGTCTCCACCGCCGGACCGTTGAGACCCATCACCCGCAGCAGCAGCTGCATCTCGGGGTCGAGCGTGCGCCCGTCGACCTCGACCGGTCGGCCGGCGAGCCGCCGGACGGCCGGGGTCGGGAGGGAGAAGAGGGCCTGGGCACCCTTGGCCTGCACCAGCGCCAGCAGGTCCGACGTCGTCACCATGCGCGCAACATAGCGCGCCACCGCCCCCGACGGGGCGCTTCGCCACGCAACGCGGCGACCCCGTCTGCCACGCCCTGCGAGACGGACAGCTGCGTCGTTCAGACGACGTTCACGTCGTCTTGCCACAATGTCCGCGTGGACACCACCGATCTGGACCTGCCTGCGGTCGAGAACCCCTCGTCGCCCGACGAGTTCGACGTCGACCCGCCGTACGAGCCCGTCGACGACGCGCTGCCGGCCGACCGGTTCCTCGACCGGGAGCTGTCGTGGATCGCGTTCAACGCCCGCGTGCTGGAGCTCGCCCAGGACCCCCACCTACCGCTGCTCGAGCGGGTGCGGTTCCTGTCGATCTTCGGCAGCAACCTCGACGAGTTCTTCATGGTCCGCATCGCCGGCCTCAAGCGCCGCATCGCGGCCGGCGTGGCGGTGCCGTCCGCGAGCGGCTTCCACCCCAAGGACGTGCTCGCCAACAGCCTCGAGGCCAGCCACCGTCTGATGGTCGAGCAGGCGCGGACCTTCGTCGACGACGTCGTGCCCGCGCTCGCCGACGCCGGCATCCACCTCGTCCGCTGGGACGACCTCGACGCGCAGGAGCGCGAGGAGGTCGCCGCCACCTACCGCGAGCGCGTCTTCCCGGTGCTCACCCCGCTGGCCGTCGACCCCGCCCACCCGTTCCCGTACATCTCGGGCCTATCGCTGAACCTCGCCCTCGTCCTGCGCAACCCCGAGACCGGCAAGCAGCACTTCGCGCGGGTGAAGGTGCCGCCGATCATCGACCGCTGGATGGTCACGAGCGCCGGCCGCCACGTGCCCCTCGAGGACGTCATCGCCGCGCACCTCGACCTGCTGTTCCCGGGCATGGAGATCGTCGCCCACCACGTCTTCCGCGTGACCCGCAACGAGGACCTCGAGGTCGAGGAGGACGACGCGGAGAACCTCCTCAAGGCGCTCGAGAAGGAGCTGCTGCGCCGTCGCTTCGGCCCGCCGGTGCGCCTGGAGGTCGAGGAGTCGATCGACGAGGAGGTGCTCGACCTGCTCGTCACCGAGCTCGGCATCCGCCACGGCGAGGTCTTCCGCCTGCAGGGTCCGCTCGACCTGCGCAGCCTCGGCGAGATCGCCGACCTGGACCGTCCGGAGCTCAAGTTCGACCCGTTCGTGCCCGGCACCCACGAGCACCTGGCCGAGGTCGAGACCGCCAGCCCGGCCGACCTGTTCGGCACGCTGCGTCGGCGCGACGTCCTCGTGCACCACCCGTACGACTCGTTCGCCACCAGCGTGCAGAGGTTCATCGAGCAGGCCGCCGCCGACCCGCACGTGCTCGCGATCAAGCAGACCCTCTACCGCACGTCGGGCGACTCGCCCATCATCGACTCGCTCGTCGACGCCGCCCGCGCCGGCAAGCAGGTGCTCGTGCTGGTCGAGATCAAGGCGCGCTTCGACGAGCAGGCCAACATCCGCTGGGCCCGCAAGCTCGAGCGCGCCGGCTGCCACGTCGTGTACGGCCTCGTCGGCCTGAAGACGCACTGCAAGCTGGCGCTGGTCGTCCGCGCGGAGCCCGACGGCCTGCGCCGCTACGCCCACCTCGGCACCGGCAACTACAACCCGAAGACGGCCCGCCTGTACGAGGACTTCGGGCTCCTCACGAGCGACCCGGACATCACGAACGACCTGCTCGAGCTGTTCAACTCGCTGTCCGGGTTCGCGCAGCAGGGCGACTACCGGAGCCTCATGGTGGCGCCGTCGGGCCTGCGCGAGGGTCTGCTCGAGCGCATCCACCAGGAGATCGCCCATCACCGCGCCGGCCGACCCGCAGGGATCGCGTTCAAGGTGAACTCGCTCGTCGACGAGGCCGTCATCGACGGGCTGTACGAGGCGTCGCGCGCGGGCGTGCCCGTGCGCCTGGTCATCCGCGGGATCTGCACCCTGCGTCCGGGCGTGCCGGGGCTGAGCGAGAACATCGAGGTCCGCAGCGTCCTCGGTCGCTTCCTCGAGCACAGCCGCGTGTACTGGTTCGGCGGCGGAGGCGAGCCGGAGGCCTGGATCGGGTCGGCCGACCTGATGCACCGCAACCTCGACCGTCGCGTCGAGGTGCTGGTGCGGGTGCCGAGCGAGGAGCACACGCAGGTGCTCGGCGACCTGCTCGAGCGCATGGCCGACGACGAGACCAGCTCCTGGCACCTCGGCGCCGACGGCACCTGGACCCGCCACCCCTCGGGCCGCGACGTCCAGGCCGAGCTCATCGCCCGCGCGAGGAAGCGCCGCAGCCGCCTCTCCTGACAGCACCGCGTCACCCGACCCCCAGCGTCTGCGTGGGGTGGTCTCGATACGTCACCTCACGTCTCGTCCCTCGGCGGAGGCGACTACTCGACCAGCGGAACCCACCGCTGGTCGAGTAGCGGCACGCGCGACGAAGGAGCGCCGTGCCGCGTATCGAGACCACCCGGCAACGGCCCAGCGCGAGCCGGCTCCCAGCGAACGCCCAGAGTGGTCTCGATACACCTCCCCTCGCTGGCGCTCGTGGAGGCACTCGACCAGCGGAGGGTTCCGCTGGTCGAGTAGCAGGGACGAGCGTGCGAAGTCCCTGCGTATCGAGACCACCCGGCAACGGCCCAGCGCGAGCCGACCCCCAGCGAACGCTTGGAGTGGTCTCGATACGCCACCGCCAGCTCCTTCGTCGCAGCGTCGTCTACTCGACCAGCGGAGGGTTCTGCTGGTCGTCAGCAGGCGGCGAAGAGGAGGGCGCCGGTGCCGAGCATGAGGACGGTGCCGTCGGCGGAGCGGTCGAAGGACAGGCTCACGGTGGCCTGGTCGACCGCGACCTCCGGGTCGCGCAGCTCGTCCTCGACCTGGCCGGAGCGTCCGACGAACGGACCCGTGGCGAGCCGTTCGCGCACCGGCGCCTGACGACGCGCACGGGCGACGTCGTCGAACGTCATCGCGAAGGTCGCGGTCTGCGCGCTCGGACCGGAACCGCCTCCGTCGGTGAGCGCCCGGCCGCTGTAGACGTAGCCGGCGAGCCGTCCGGCGCGCGCCTGGGCGGCCTCCGCCTGGTCCGCCGACTCGGCCGGGACGGCCGCGTCCTCGCACCCGAGCGAGCCGGCCTGCAGCAGCACCGTGTCGGCGTCCGCCAGCGGCGCGGCCGTGTCGACAGCGCGACGCACCGACGTCAGTGCGGGCGCGCGACCCGTCGCGGCACGGACGACCTTCTCGACCGCGGCGGAGTCCGACCCCGCGACCAGCAGCCCGGCGCGCCGCAGGAGCCGCACGTCGGCGAGCTGGTCGCCCAACCCGGTCGTCCCCAGCACCTCCGCCGACGCGGTCCAGCGCCCGCCGCCCGCGTCGGCGAAGCCGGCGCGCCGGAAGCCCGCCTCGAGCCGGCTCCAGGACAGGTCCGGACCTGGCGCGACGACGAGCACGCCCGCAGCCGTCGGGTCCTGCACGTACGCCTCCCACGCCACGTCGTCGCTCGACCAGCCGAGCGCGTTCGGGACGGCGTCGCCGAGGTCGTCGAGCACCGACCGGGTGGTGAGGTCGCGCGCGCCGGGGTCGTCCGAGCCGACGTCGCGGATGCGCTGCCAGTCGGTGAGGCCGAGCACGGTCGTGCCCGCAGGGGCGGCAGCGAGGGCGGCAGCGAGCGGGCTGCGCACCTCCGCCCGGGCGGTGCCCGAGACCCACCAGCCCGCGGCGATCACGACGGCCAGCACCACGACCGCGACCAGCGGGTCGCGCACCCGTCGGAGCACCGCACACCTCCTCGCGCATCGGCCCGTCACCGTCCGGACACCTAGGACGTGAACAATACGAGGCATGGCACGTGAACGTCCGCTGACCGCCGCCGGAGCCGTCACCTGGAGGCGCTGCGCGCCGCGTCCGGGCTCGTCGGGGAAGCGGGGCGTCGAGGTGCTCCTCGTCCACCGTCCGCGCTATGACGACTGGACCTTCCCCAAGGGCAAGCCGGACCCGGGCGAGGACCTCGTCGCCACCGCCGTGCGCGAGGTGGCGGAGGAGACCGCCCAGCTCGTCCGGCTCGGCCACCCGCTCCCCGACACCCGCTACCGCGTGGCCGGCGGCCCGAAGCGGGTGAGCTACTGGGCGGCCCGCGTGGTCGGCGAGACCGCGACGCCCTTCACGCCGAACCGCGAGATCGACGACCTGCGCTGGGTGCGCCCGGGCGACGCCCGCAGGCTGCTCAGCTACGAGCACGACCTCGACCTCCTCGACGCGTTCCTGGCCCTGCGTGACGTGAAGGCGCACCGGACCCGCACGCTCGTGGTGGTGCGTCACGGGAAGGCGAAGGCGCGTGAGCACTGGCGTCGCGACGACCTGCTGCGTCCCCTCACGCCGAGCGGTCGTGGCCGGGCCGACGCCCTCGTGCCGCTGCTCGAGGCCTATGGCGTGCGCCGGGTCGTGTCGAGCCCGGCGCGACGCTGCGTCGACACCGTCGCGCCCTACGCCGAGCACCACGGTCTCGAGCTGCGGCACGACGCCCGGCTGTCGGAGGAGACGACCGAGGACGACGTGCGTCGCGCGGTCGCCGACGTGCTCGCGGAGAAGTCGCCGGCCGTCGTCTGCGGACACCGGCCGACCCTGCCGTGGGTCTTCGAGGCCCTCGGGCTGGACGCTCCGGAGCTGGCTCCGGGCGAGGGCGTGGTGCTGCATCTGCGTCGAGGCGTGGTCGTCGCAGATGAACCGTTGGGGAGACCTGCATCACCCCGCTGACCTGCGACGGGAGCCCATCCTTCGCTCGTCGTTCACCCTGCGTTCACCCACGGAGGACCCCCGATACACCTCTGCTCCTTAGCGTCGCCGACGACAGAAGCCTGTGATCATCGAAGGGACACCCCCTGTGAACCGCACCACGCTGCGCGTCGCCGCCCCCGCGGCGCTCGCCCTCACCCTCGCTCTCGGACTCTCCGCCTGCGGCGCGTCCAACGAGGGCGGCTCGGGCTCCGGCTCCGACTCCTCGCTCTCCGGCACCCTCAACGGCGCCGGCGCCAGCTCGCAGGAGGCCGCCGTCGACGCCTGGACCGCCGCGTTCCAGACCGCCAACAGCGACGTGACCGTCAACTACGACCCGGCCGGCTCCGGCGCGGGCCGCGAGCAGTTCATCGCCGGCGGTGTCGACTTCGCCGGCTCCGACGCCTACCTGGACGACGACGAGCTCGCGCAGGCCAAGGAGCGTTGCAACGGTCCGGTCGTCGAGGTCCCCACCTACGTCAGCCCGATCGCGGTCATCTACAACCTCGACGGCGTCGACGACCTGCAGCTCTCCCCCGCCACCATCGGCGGCATCTTCGAGGGCAAGATCACCAAGTGGAACGACGCGGCCATCAAGGCCGACAACCCCGACGCCACGCTCCCGGACACCGACATCACGCCGGTGCACCGCTCGGACGACTCGGGCACCACGAAGAACTTCACCGCCTACCTCGACGCCGCCTCCGGTGGCTCGTGGACCGGCGGCGAGGTCGAGACCTGGCCGATCAAGGGTGGCGAGGCCGCCCAGGGCACGTCGGGCGTCGTCCAGTCCGTCACCAACGGCTCCGGCACGATCGGCTACGCCGACGAGTCGCAGGCCGGCGACCTCGACAAGGCCAAGGTGAAGGTCGGCGACGAGTACACCGAGGTCACCCCCGAGGCCGCCGCCAAGGTGCTCGACACCGCCACGCAGGTCGAGGGCCGCGACGCCACCGACATCGCGCTCGACATCGACCGCAAGACGGAGGAGTCCGGGGTCTACCCGATCGTCCTCGTGTCGTACATGATCGGTTGTGAGTCCTACGACGACGCCGCCAAGGCCGACCTCGTCAAGGGCTGGCTCGAGTACGTCACCAGCGAGGAGGGTCAGAAGGAGGCCGCCGACAAGGCCGGCTCCGCCCCGCTGACGTCGGAGTTCTCGGGCAAGGTCGCCGAGGCCGTCAAGGCCATCAAGGCCGCCAGCTGATCGGATCCGGTCCCCGCCGCCTGTCCCTTCGAGGGCAGGGGCGGGGACCGGACCTGCTCCACCACCACCCCTCCAAGCACTGGGAAGGACCGTCGTGACCTCGCAGCTCGCCCCCGAGCCCGCCAAGGCCCGCCGAACCCCGACGCGCCCCGGCGACCGAGTGTTCTTCGGCATCTCCTTCGGCGCCGCCCTCGTCATCCTGCTGACGCTCGCGGGCGTCGCCATCTTCCTGACGGCCGAGGGCATCCCCGGCGTCACCGCCTCGGCCGACGAGGTGAAGAGCGGGCTCTCGTTCCCCGCGTACGTCGGCCCCCTGATCTACGGCACGCTCCTCGCGGCCGTCATCGCGCTCGTGCTGGCCGTCCCCGTGGCGATCGGGGTGGCGCTGTTCATCTCCCACTTCTCGCCGCGTCGGCTCAGCGCGGTCTTCGGGTACGTGATCGACCTGCTCGCGGCCGTGCCCAGCGTCGTCTACGGCGCCTGGGGCATCATCTTCCTCGCGCCGACGATCGTGCCGTTCTACCGCTGGCTGTTCGAGAACCTGGGCTTCATCCCGCTGTTCGCGGGCCCGCCGTCGGCCACCGGCAGCACGATCCTCACCGCCGGCATCGTGCTCGCGATCATGGTCCTGCCGATCGTGACCGCCATCTGCCGCGAGATCTTCCTGCAGACGCCGCGCCTGCACCAGGAGGCCGCGCTCGCGCTCGGCGCGACCCGCTGGGAGATGGTCCGCATGGCCGTCTTCCCCTACGCACGCTCGGGCATCGTCTCGGCGTCCATGCTGGGTCTCGGCCGCGCGCTGGGCGAGACCATGGCCGTCGCCATGGTGCTGTCGCCCGCGCTGGTCGTCACCCCGAACCTCATCAGCTCGACCAACCCGAACACCATCGCGTCCAACATCGCGCTCAGCTTCCCCGAGGCCAGCGGACTCACGGTCAACGCGCTGATCGCCTCCGGCCTCGTCCTGTTCGTCATCACCTTCGCCGTCAACTTCGCCGCCCGCGCGATCGTCGACCGGCGCAAGGACTTCTCGGGAGCCAACTGATGACCACCACCGACCCCCGTCCCCAGCGTGACCGTGACGCCGAGGAGCTCCTGAGCTCCCTGCGCGGCAACACGCTGCCCCTGTGGGCGCCCCGCGTCGTCGTGGGCATCGCCGCCACCGTCGCGGTGCTGGGTGCCCTGAGCAGCCTCGGCATCGTCCGCGGTGTGCTGCTGGGCTGGCTGCTCACGTTCGCGCTGCCGATCTGGTCGCGCGTCGTCGAGGGCTCCCGCAAGGCGACCGACCGGCTCGTCACGCTGCTCGTCTACTCGGCGTTCGGCCTCGCGCTCATCCCGCTCGGCAGCATCATCTGGACCGTCTTCTCGCGCGGCCTGTCGGTGATGTCGGGCGAGTTCCTGACCTTCTCGATGCGCAACGTCGTCGGCGAGGGCGGCGGCATCTACCACGCGATCATGGGCACCCTGCTGATCACCGGGGCCGCGACCCTGATCAGCGTCCCGATCGGCCTGTTCACGGCGATCTACATCGTCGAGTACGGCGACGGGAACCGGGTCTCCAAGGGCATCCGCTTCCTCGTCGACGTGATGACCGGCATCCCGTCGATCGTGGCCGGTCTGTTCGCCTACGCCCTGTTCGTCCTGTTCTTCGGCGAGGGCGTCCGCATGGGCATCGGCGGCTCGGTGGCCCTCTCGGTGCTGATGATCCCGGTGGTCGTCCGCTCGAGCGAGGAGATGCTGAAGCTTGTGCCGAACGAGCTGCGCGAGGCGTCGCTCGCGCTGGGTGTGCCCCAGTGGCGCACGATCGCCAAGGTCGTGGTGCCGACGGCACTCGCCGGTATCGTCACCGGTGTGACCCTCGCGATCGCGCGCGTGATCGGCGAGACCGCTCCCCTGCTGATCATCGCCGGCGCCACGGACTCCACGAACTTCAACCTGTTCGACGGACGCATGGCCACCCTGCCGGTGTTCGCCTACACCTCCATCCGCTTCCCGGGCGTCCCCCCGGAGTTCAGCATCGACCGAGGGTGGGGCGCCGCGCTCACGCTGCTCGTCATCGTCATGCTGCTGAACCTCGTCGCCCGGCTCGTGTCCTTCTTCTTCTCTCCCAAGGGCGAAAGGTAAACCCCGATGGCCAAGAGCATCGACGTCTCCGACCTCAACATCTACTACGGCGACTTCCTCGCCGTGGAGGGCGTCAACATCGCCATCCCGGCGCGGTCCGTGACCGCCTTCATCGGCCCGTCGGGCTGCGGCAAGTCGACCTTCCTGCGGTCGCTGAACCGCATGCACGAGGTCATCCCCGGCGCGCACGTGCAGGGCAAGGTGCTGATCGACGGCGAGGACCTCTACGCCGACGAGATGGACCCGGTGAACGTGCGTCGCATGGTCGGCATGGTCTTCCAGCGTCCGAACCCGTTCCCGACGATGTCGATCTACGACAACGTCCTCGCGGGCCAGAAGCTGAACAGCAAGCGGATGAAGAAGTCCGAGTCCGACGCGATCGTCGAGCGCTCGCTGCGCAGTGCCGGCCTGTGGGCCGAGGTGAAGGACCGTCTCTCGCGTCCCGGCTCGGGCCTGTCGGGCGGTCAGCAGCAGCGTCTGTGCATCGCGCGGGCCATCTCGGTGGAGCCCGAGGTGCTGCTCATGGACGAGCCGTGCTCGGCCCTCGACCCGATCTCGACGAGCGTCATCGAGGACCTGATCCACGAGCTCAAGGAGAAGTACACGATCGTCATCGTCACCCACAACATGCAGCAGGCTGCGCGGGTGTCGGACGAGACGGCGTTCTTCAACCTCTCCGGTGTCGGCAAGCCCGGCAAGCTGGTCGAGTCGGGCCGGACGGAGAAGATCTTCTCCAACCCCGACGAGGAGGCCACCGAGGCCTACATCCAGGGTCGGTTTGGCTGACCCCGACGGGCGCTCAGCGCCCGAGCGGGTCAGCCAGGTCGAGTGGTGCGCGCCGAAGGCGCCTCGCTATATCGAGACCTAGGAAGAGTCCAGACCCCCGCAAGCCCACGACGCCCGCTCCCCCTCCCGGGAGCGGGCGTCGTCGCGTGTGGGGGAGCAGATTCCCAGGTCGACCTGGGAATCTCCCACTTGGCACGGTTTCCTCAGCCGCGCACGGAAAGCAAGCCGTGCACATCACCGATTCCCAGGTCGACCTGGGAATCTTCCACAGGGCGCCAGCTAGGGGAGGAAGAGGCGGGCGACGAAGTAGAACGCGGCCGCCACGCCGGCGGCGGCCGGGATGGTGACGATCCAGGCGGTGACGATGCCCTTGGCCACGCCCCACCGGACGGCGCTGAACCGCTTGGTGGCGCCGGAGCCCATGATCGCCGAGGTGATCGTGTGGGTCGTCGAGACGGGGGCGTGCAGGCCGATGGCCATGACGTACAGGACGGTCGCGGCCACGCCCTCGGCGGCGAAGCCGCGGGGCGGGTCGAGGTCGATGATGCGACGGCCGAGGGTGCGCATGATGCGCCAGCCGCCGGAGTAGGTGCCAGCCGCGATGGCGGAGGCGGCGGCGACGATGACCCACAGGGGCACGTCGGAGCCGTCTTCGAACCCGCCGGCGACCAGGGCGAGGACGATGACGCCCATCGTCTTCTGCGCGTCCTGCAGACCGTGGCCGAGCGACATGCCCGCGGCGGAGACGGTCTGCGCGTGCCGAAAGCCGCGGCTGACCTTGCCGGGGTTGGCGCGCCGGAAGATCCACATGATGGCGGTCATCAGGGCGAACGCCCCGACGAAGCCGATGAGCGGCGAGGCGACCATCGGGATGGCGACCTTCTCCACCAGCGTGCCCCAGTCGACGGTCGTCGACGACGCCGCACCGGCACCGACGATGCCTCCGATGAGGGCGTGCGACGACGACGACGGGATGCCGAAGTACCAGGTGATGAGGTTCCAGGTGATGGCGCCGACGAGCGCGGCGAGCACGATCGTCAGGCCGTGGGCGCGGTCGATGGACACGCCCGACGACACCTGGGAGTCGATGTCGATGATGCCTTGGATGGTCTGCGCGACGCCCACGCCGAGCAGCGCACCGACGAAGTTGAGGACGGCGGCCATGGCCAGCGCGATGCGCGGTGTGAGGGCGCGCGTGGAGATCGAGGTGGCGATCGCGTTGGCGGCGTCGTGGAACCCGTTCGTGTAGTCGAAGACGAGCGCGATGACGACGACGGCGATCACCATCGCCAGGACGAGGTCCATGGCTCAGGACTCCTTGACGGCGATCTGCTCCACCGTGTTGGCGACCGACTCGAGTGCGTCGATGGCGTGCTCCAGGGAGTCGACGACGTCCTTGAGCTTGAGCACCTCGAGCGACTTGTAGCCGCCGCCGAAGAGGTCGGCGAGGATGCGTCGGTAGGAGCGGTCGCCCTGGTTCTCGAGCCGGTTGATCTCGATCCAGTACTCCTCGAGGTCCTTCATGGTGCGCAGGCGCGGCATGGCCTCGGCGGTGAGCTGGCAGGCGCGCTGGAGCACCTCGACCTGCGCGGCCAACTGCGCGGGCAGCTCCTTGATCTCGTAGAGCCCGATGAGGTCGACGGTCTCCTCCATGAAGTCCATGACGTCGTCGAGGCTGCTCGCGAGGCGGTAGATGTCCTCACGGTCGAACGGGGTCACGAACGTGGAGTTGACCCGCTTGACGATCTTGTGGGTCGTCTCGTCGGCCTGGTGCTCGGCGTCGCGCATCTGCTCGGCGAGGGCGGTGCGGTCGACGTCGGGGTCGAGCACCTGCGCGAGCAGGTTGGCCCCGTCGACCAGGTGCGACGCCGACTCGGCGAAGAGGTCGTAGAAGGTGGTCTCCACCGGACGGATGCGGAATCGCACTCCAAGGCTCCTGTCGGGTCGGTTCAAGCCGAGACAACTGTAGGTGCTGGCGTTCACCGGGTGTCAATCGGCTGGACTCCCGAGAACGGGTCAGTGGACGTCGAGGCCGAGGAACGCGTCGATCTCCGCCTGCGACATGGGCGTCTCGCGCCCGGACGCGGCGATGATGAGCCGGCTGGTCAGCTCGATCTCGTCGAGCACGTCGTCGTCACGGAGACGATCGTCGAGGGGCTCGAGCACGAGAAGCTCCACTGCTGGCAGGGGTGGGGAACCGCCGGGGGACGGTGCTTCCAGGGTAACGCGCCGTCTTACCTGTCGGGCCGGCTTCGCACGATTGGGGCGCCCGCCCCACGTCCCGTCCCGACGCTGGCAGACTGGGCCTCGCCAGGGCCTCTAGCTCAACTGGCAGAGCAGCGGACTTTTAATCCGCGGGTTGTGGGTTCGAGTCCCACGGGGCCTACCGATGCCGTCGTTCTCGTCGCGCCCGAAGCGGATCCGGCGCGGCGAGGCCGAACCGAGAGCGCCCCTGCTCTGTCGTCCGGCGACGACGCAACGCGCGACGCGGAAGTGCGGGATGGTTGTTCCATGGAGATCGAGGCCTTGGGTCGCGCAGGGAACGTCCAGCTGGCTCGAGACCTCGGACGGAAGTTTCCCGGACTGTTGATCCAAGGAGACACGTTGCGGATCTTGCTCTCCGACTTGGAGGAAGAAGCCCCGGAGAGCTTCGCACTAGAGACCGTCCGGGACTGGATAGCCACGTACGAGGAGCTCATGGCTCAGCGTGGCCTGAGACTGCCGTACTGATCGGCGACGACACGACGGCAGGTGAGCGGTCGACCGCGCTCGCCGCTCCGATCGCCGAGGCGCGGAACTCCGCCGACGAGCACCTGCTCAACGCCCAGCTCGAGCCGGGCACCTTCCCGCGCCGCGGACGTCGCGGACGGAATCACTGCACCTGCGACCAGTCCATGGCGAGGACGTCGTCGATCACTGCGACGTACTGGGAGCGGTCGAAGCGGGCGGACCAGACCTCGGCGTTGTAACCGGCGAACGGCTCGTACGTGACCTGCCAGCCGATCTCGCGCCACTCGACCGCGTCGTCACCGACGACGACCTCGGTCGTCAGCGCGCCGCAGTCCAGGTCCCCGCAGGGGCACTCGAGGAGCACGACGCGACCGTCCTCGAATGCGGGTCCGAAGGGCGCCCACGGCGTCCCCTGACGCCCGAGCAACCGGTCGAGTCGGGTGCGTTCGAAGCGCGGGACGAACGTCGGCAGATCGGAGCGGTCACCGCGCAGACGCAGCAGCAGCTCGCGCCGCTGGTCCTCGTCCGCCGCAGCGTAGAGGGGCGTCGTCGAGGTGGGGTCGCCGACGATCTCCCCGAGAGGAACTCCGTTGATCGTCCACTCCAGGACTGCCGTCGCAGACTCGTCCTGTCGCGAACGCTGGTCGCCGTCGAGGAGTGCGACGCGACTCGTCTGCACGCCCAGTCGATCCATGACCGAAGGCTAGGGCTCACCGGCCTGCGTCGCACCCACCGGACCGAACGCTCGCCACGGCCAAGACCGCGTACCGCCGCAGGACAGCTGCCGTCATTGACAAGAAGCGTCGGACGCGGCCATCCTGGTCGGTTGCCTCAGCCGAGGGGACGGCGCGCGGCTGTCTGTCGCCCGCCCTCATCTCGTGAACGAGGTCGACACATGTCCAGGAGAGCTCGACGGTCGGCCCGCCGAAACCCGACGTACGTCCCGCCACTGCGGTTCTGGGTCGGTCCCAGCGGTGAGATCGGCTACCCGCCCGACCTGGCGGGCTGGCCCGCGCCGCGCTCGTCAGGTCCAGCACAGCCCGCGCTCCCCCGCACCGAGGTCACCGGTGTGGAACCAGGGTCGCTGGCGGACGCTGCGGCCAGCGGCGACCGGCCGACCTCCTCCTGCCCGACGGCAGCCAGCCGTACACCCACCACCTCCGCATCGAGCACTTCGCCTACACCTTCGTCCCCGTCCCGACCCTGACGCTGGTGCTGCCCCCGTCGTCGGACGACGGCCCGTCGACGCGGGTGCGATTCGTCGACGCGGTGGTGACCGACTGGACGACCGAGGCGAGCTACTCCCCCGACGACCCGAACGACGAGCTGTGCGAGCTCCGGTGGGACGGGTGGCGGACGTTCCTCCTCGACTTCCTGAGCTTCAAGATCATCGTTCGCGCGGGCCGTCTCGACGTCGAGGTGATCGAGTAAGCCCCGGCGAGCTGGCTGCGCACCGCCACCACCGTTCGAGCAACACGTCTCTCGTCGTGCCACCCGGCTGAGTGCCGTCGAGGTCAGCCGGCTCGGGTGCGACGGGCGTTGGTGCGTCGGGTGCGCAGGGTGCGGTGGGTCTGGTGCGTGTCGGGGTCGATGGTGAAGAACCCCTGGTGCACCGCTGCGTGACATCTCGGACAGAGCCCGATGAGGTTGGCGAGGTCGGTGGGGCCGCCGTCGGACCAGTACTCGATGTGGTGGACGTGGACGACGGGTCCGTGGCAGCCGGGTCCGGCGCAGGTTCCGTCTTGTCGGTTGACGACGGCTTTTCGTTGGTGGGGTGTGGCGAGGCGGTGGGTGCGGCCGACGTCGAGGACGGTGTGCTTGCCGGCGGTGAGGATGGGGG
>NZ_LUNH01000054.1:0-20233 GCF_001628525.1 Aeromicrobium sp. REDSEA-S38_B2
GGGTGGCTCCGTACACTGGCGGGCGTGCCTGAGACCTCCTCGTCGCCCGTGACCGCGATCGTCCTCGCCGCCGGGGCTGGGACGCGGATGAAGTCGCGCACCGCCAAGGTGCTGCACGAGCTGGGTGGGCGGAGCATGCTCGTCCACGCGCTGCAGGCCGTCCGGCAGGTCGGTGCGGCGCGGGTGGTCGCCGTCGTCGGGCACGACCGCGAGCAGGTGTCCGCTGCCGTCACCGCGCACGACGCGGGCGTCGTGCAGGCGGTCCAGGAGGAGCAGCGCGGCACCGGCCACGCCGTGCGGGTCGCGCTCGACACCCTTGCGTCGCAGCTGGAAGCCGAGGGCACCTCGTTCGAGGACTTCGACGACACGGTCCTCATCACCTACGGCGACGTCCCTCTGCTGTCTCCCGACACCCTCGTCGAGCTGCTGGAGGGACACCAGCGCTCGGGCAGTCGCGTCACGATCCTGACGGCGATCGTCGACGACCCCACCGGCTACGGGCGGATCCTGCGCGACGCGGACGGGGCGGTCGTCGCGATCCGCGAGCACAAGGATGCCTCCGAGACCGAGCGTCAGGTGCGGGAGGTGAACAGCGGGATCATGGTGGTCGACGCCGTGTTCCTCGACCACGCCACCAGCACGCTCGACACCGACAACGCCCAGGGCGAGCTCTACCTCACCGACATCGTCGACCGCGCCGTCCACGAGTGCCAGCCCGTCGGGGCGCACGTGCTGGAGGACGTCTGGCAGACGAAGGGCGTCAACGACCGCGTGCAGCTGGCCGAGCTGGCCGCCGAGCTGAACCGGCGCACCACCGAGCACTGGATGCGCCAGGGCGTGACGATCGTCGACCCCGCCACGACGTGGATCGACTCCGACGTGACGCTCGGCGCCGACACCGTCCTGCACCCCGGCACGCAGCTGCTCGGCGCGACGACCGTGGGGGAGGGGGCCACGATCGGGCCCGACACCACGCTGCGCAACGTCGAGGTCGGTGACGGTGCGAGCGTCGTCCGCACGCACGGGTCCGACGCGGTGGTGGGGGCGGGCGCGAGCGTCGGCCCGTTCGCCTACCTGCGTCCCGGCGCCGAGCTGGGGGCGCGCGGCAAGATCGGCACGTTCGTCGAGGTCAAGAACGCGACCCTCGGCGAGGGTGCCAAGGTCCCGCACCTGAGCTACGTCGGCGACGCCGAGATCGGCGAGGGCACGAACATCGGCGCCGGCACGATCACGGCCAACTACGACGGTGTGCACAAGCACCGCACGGTCGTCGGCCGGCACGCCCGCACGGGCTCGGACAACGTGTTCGTGGCACCTGTGACGATCGGCGACGGAGCCTTCACCGGGGCCGGGACGATCGTCCGCGAGGACGTCCCGCCGGGGGCGCTGGCCGTGAGCTCGGGGTCACAGAGGACCATAGACGGGTGGGTGCAGCGCAAGCGGCCGGGCACCCCCTCCGCCGACGCCGCTGCCCCTGTCGACGACCCCGCCGAGGAGACCGCCGGTGAGTGACCTGCTCAAGAAGACGCCGACCAAGAAGATCATGCTCTTCTCGGGTCGTGCTCACCCCGTGCTCGCCGAGGAGGTCGCGAACCTGCTCGAGGTGCCGCTGGTGCCCACGACGGCGTACGACTTCGCCAACGGCGAGATCTACGTCCGCTTCGACGAGTCGGTCCGCGGCAGCGACGCCTTCGTCATCCAGAGCCACTCTGCGCCGATCAACGAGGCGATCATGGAGCAGCTCATCATGATCGACGCCCTCAAGCGCGCGTCGGCCAAGCGCATCACGGTGATCCTGCCGTTCTACGGCTACGCCCGCCAGGACAAGAAGCACCTGGGTCGCGAGCCGATCTCGGCGCGCCTCATGGCCGACCTGTTCACTGCTGCCGGCGCCGACCGGCTGATGACCGTCGACCTGCACACCGCGCAGATCCAGGGCTACTTCGACGGCCCGGTCGACCACCTGCTGGCCATGCCGATCCTCACCCGCTACGTCAAGAACAACTACGGCGACCAGCCGCTCGCGGTCGTCTCGCCCGACGCGGGCCGCATCAAGGTGGCGGAGTCGTGGGCCAACGCCCTCGGCGGTGCGCCGCTGGCGTTCATCCACAAGACCCGCGACCCGCGTCGCCCCAACGAGTCCAAGGCCAACCGCGTGGTCGGCGAGGTCGAGGGTCGCACCTGCATCCTCGTCGACGACCTCATCGACACCGGCGGCACGATCGTCCAGGCGGCCGAGGCGCTCAAGGCCGACGGCGCCGCCGACGTGATCATCGCCGCGACGCACGCCGTGTTCTCCGGGCCGGCCGTCGACCGGCTCAAGAACTCGGTCGCGCGCGAGGTCGTCGTCACCAACACGCTGCCGCTGTCGGACGAGCAGCGCTTCGACTCGCTGACCGTGCTCTCCATCGCGCCGCTGCTGGCCCAGGCCACCGCCGCCGTGTTCGAGGACGGCTCGGTCACCAGCCTGTTCAGCTGACCACCGCACGACGAGGGGCCCCGGCACACGTGCCGGGGCCCCTCGTCGTGGTGCTACGTCGTGGTGCTGCTTGGTCGAGCTGCGGTCAGCCGGCGGTCGGCGTGGGGGAGACGGTCGGCGTCGGCGAGGCGGTCGGGCTCGGCGTGGCCGTGGGGGTAGGCGAGGTGGTCGGCGTGGGCGTCGGGGTGGGCGTGGGCGCGGGAGCCCCGTCGCGGACGAGTCCGAAGGCACCGCCGGAGGGTGCGTTCACGCTGCGGCACGGCCCGCCGTCCACGGTCGGCTGGGCGGCCGAGACGACGGTGCCGATCTTCGAGCCGAGGCCGGAGACGGTGAGCTTGTGGTACTTCTGGCCCTTGATGGGCTGCTCGACCTGCAGCACGAGCGTCAGCCAGCAGCTCTTGGTGGGCAGGGTGCCACCGAGCCGGAACACCCCGTCGGCCTCGCTGGTCGCGGACCCGATGCGCGTGCCGTTGTCGTCGAAGAGCAGGGCCTTGACGCCGGCGAGCGGCTCGTTCGACGTGGCGTCCTTGACCTGACCGATGAGCCGGCCGCCGACGCGGGTGAGTCGGGCGGACGTGGCGGTGGTGCTGCCGGAGCGGACGCTCCCTGCGAGGTGGACGCGGGCCCCGGCGTAGCCCTGCACGCCCGGGATGATCGCGTCGTACCGGCCCGGGGCCAGACCCTTCGCGGTGAACGCGCCGCCGCGGGCGCGCACGACCCACCACTGTCCGGTCGTGCGGTTGACGAGGGTCAGGGTGACCGCCGACCGCACGCCCGACTGGCCGGCGTAGAGGTCGCCGACCAGGGTGCCGGCGCGCGTGCCGAGGGCCATGCGGACGTCGCGGTTGCGGCCCTGGCGCAGCCCGCTGACCCACAGGCTGCGGCCCACCCACTTCTGGCGGGCGTCCCAGACGAACACCGAGTAGCTGCCGGCCGGCAGGCCGCCGATCGCGAACCCGCCGCGGCGGTCGGCCGTGACGGTGTAGGCGGTGCCGTCACGCGTGACCGCGGTGACGCGGGCTCCGGCGGCCAGGACCCGACGCTTCGCCGGGCCCTTGGAGATGCGGCCGGTGATGCTCGCCCCGCGGGCCATGCTGATGTTGGCGATGGTCGTGCTGCCGCCACGCACGACGACCTTCACGTCGCGGGAGACGCGGGCGTTGACGTCCCAACGGGGGCGGCGGTCGCTCACGCGCAGGTGGTAGGTGCCGGGAGCCAGCCACGGGGTGGCGTAGCCGCCGCTCGTGCGGAACGACGTCTTCTGGCGCCACGACGCGTCGAACACGGTGACCGTGACGTCCTTGACCGGACGACCGGTACCGGCCTCGGTGATCGCACCGCGGACACGGCCGGTCTCGTCGGCCTGGACGGGGGCGACCAGACCGAGGAGCAGGGCGACGACGGCGAGGATGCCGAGCAGCAGCCGGGGTGCGGGCACCCGCGTGCGTACGTCGGACATGACGATCTCCCTCCGGAGCCGGCGGACGGCTCTCGTGTCTCCCACCGCGATCCTAGTGCGGGGCTGCGCCGCGATCCCCGGTTTCGCAGGGGCCGAAGGTCCTGGATCTGTCGGGACCGTCGGCCCGCGCGACGAGGCACCGGCCAGTATCCTCGGCGCGTGACCGGGTGCCGGTCCGAGAGGGAGGGTCGAGGTGCAGTCGTCGCACACGCGTCGCTGGGAGCTGGCCGCCGGGGTGGTCGCTGCCGCCGTGGCGGTCTCGGTCGTGCTGCACCTGCTCGGGGTCTCCCTGCCGTTCTGGCCGGCAGGGGCGCAGGGCTCGAACCCGTTCTCATCCGGCCGGGTCTACGTCGACCCGCACTCGCAGGCGCGCCAGGCGGCCGAGGCCGCGTCCGGCGACGACGCCACGGTGCTGCGCCGCGTGGCCGACACGCCCACGGCGATCTGGCTGACGCCCGAGGCGTGGCCGCAGCAGCAGGTCGAGGCGCACGTGCGGCGCATCGCGACCGCGGCGCGCGACGCCGACCGGGTGGCGCTGCTCGTCGTCTATGGCATCGCCGACCGCGACTGCCAGGGCGGTGAGTCGGCGGGCGGGCTGCCGCCGGACGCGTACCGTGACTGGGTCGGTGCCGTCGCGGACGGTGCGCGAGGCATCGGCACGACCGTGGCGGTGCTCGAGCCCGACGCCGTGGCCGACGCAGGACAGTGCGCCGACGCCGACAGCCGGCTCGCGCTGCTGCACGACGCGGTCGACACCCTCGCCGACGCGCACGTCACGACCTACGTCGACGGCGGCCACTCGGACTGGGTGGACCCCCAGGAGATGGCCTCGCGGCTCGAGCGCGCGGGCGTCGGCGACGCGCGCGGGTTCGCGACCAACGTCTCCTTCTACGCCGACGACGCCCAGGAACGGGCCTACGCAGAGGCTGTCTCGCAGGCGCTGGGCGGCAGCCACTACGTGATCGACACGGGCCGCAACGGCAACGGCGCGGACGGCGAGTGGTGCAACCCGCCGGGTCGCGCGCTGGGTCGGACGCCGGCCGCCGGGGACGGATCGCTCGACGCCTTCCTGTGGATCAAGCCGCCCGGCGAGAGCGACGGGTCGTGCAACGGCGGGCCCCCCGCGGGGCAGTGGTGGGACGAGCGCGCGCTCGACCTGGCGCGCGCCGCCGGGTGGTGACTTCGCCCCCACCGGGGACAGTTCGGTCTGCGGCGGCCCTGGTCGTTGCTACGCTCGCGGCATGGGAGAGAGTGGCGCGCCGATCGCCGTCGTCATCGAGGATGACGCGGACGTCCGGCATCTGCTCCGGACGATCCTCGTCCGGAGCGGGTTCGAGGTCGTCCTGACGAAGGACGGTCCGGAGGGTGTCGAGGCGGTGCGGGCGTACGACCCCGTGCTCACGACGCTCGACGTGAACATGCCCGGCATGGACGGGTTCGCCGCCGCCAAGCTGATCCGCGAGTTCAGTGCCACCTACATCATCATGCTCACCGGACTCGACGACGAGATCGACGTCGTGCAGGGTCTGGACTCCGGTGCCGACGACTACCTCGTGAAGCCGTTCCGGCCCCGCGAGCTGCGTGCCCGCATCGAGTCGGTCATGCGCCGACCGCGTCACCACGTCGACGTCGAGGGCTTCGAGCCCGTGCCGAACGGTGTCGCCTCGACGCCGCCGTCGGCGACGCAGGACCTCCCGCAGCAGTCGCAGGCACGTCCGGTGCCGCCTCCGGTCGAGGCACCCCCGTACGAGCGGCCCCACCAGGACGTAGCCCGGCACCAGGCGCCGGCCTCCTACCCCGTGCAGCCCGCCCGTCCCGAGCCCGCCTACCCCGAGCCGGGCTATCCCGAGCCGACCTACGCCGAGCGCCAGCCCCCCGCGCCGGCGTACCCGGAGCCCCGCTACGGCGACGTCCCGCAGCAGCAGGCTCCGTACACCGACCCTGGCCCGCGCTACCAGGCCGCGCCCCAGCCGGTGGCCCCGCCGCTCGACCCCGGGCCCGCCTATCCGACCCACCAGGCGGGCGGGCACGCGGTGAGCCACGCGCCGGCCGTCCACGCCGGTGCGCCGCCGCCGGCCCAGACCGGCAACGACGCCTGGATGCGCTGCAACGGGCTCGCGGTCAACGTCGACACCCGCACGGTCACGGTCGACGGCCGCACCGTCGACCTGACCCGGACCGAGTTCGACCTCGTCGCCTCGCTGATGGCGACCGGTCGTCGGGTGCGCAGCAAGGCCGACCTCGTCCTGACCCTGCGGGGGCAGAACTACGTCACGACCTACTTCGTCAACGAGGCCGACAAGCGCGCCGTCGAGGTGCACATGGCGAACGTGCGGCGCAAGCTCGGCGACTCCAGCACCACGCCGCGGTGGATCGAGACGGTCCGCGGCGTCGGGTACCGCATGGCCGAGGACGCCTGAGCGGTCCAGCCCGCCCGGCGTCCTCGTCCGGCACCCGCGTCAGTTGGCGTTGATCGGGATCTTCTGGGCCTCGGTGGGGGTCTTGGAGGCGAAGATCGCGATCGGGACCTCCTGCGTCACCAGCTCGGGCACGTACTCCCGGCTGCCGGCGCGACGCTGGATCCACACCGTCGCCTTGAAGGTCAGGGTCACGCCCTTGGTGTCCGCGGCGAGCGGGCCGATCTTCTGGTTGCGCAGCTCGAAGGCGCCCTTCGGCGACGTGATGAGCATGCCGTAGCGCGAGGCGACCGGCTCCGGGTCGAAGGTGATGCGTCGTGCGTCGGCGTCGAGCGTGTACGGGTTCTCGACCTCGCCCGAGGAGGTCGTGGTGGCCGACGACACCTGGATCTTCCCGAGGTAGACGCGCCGCTTCGTGCGGAACGGGTCACGCAGCCTGCGCGACAGGTCGTAGGCCTGCAGCGTGAAGGAGAAGTACTTGTCGCCCAGGGGGTACCACTCGTTGGTTCGCGGCGTCGACTTGGTCGGCCAGATCGTGTAGACGAAGTCGAGGGTGCCGACCTTCACGTGCGACTGGAACGTGCCGTCGCGCGTGAACTGGGAGTTGAACGCCGGCGTGGGCGAGGCGGTGGCGGTCGGGGTGGCGGCGGGTGCCGGCTCGCGGTCGACGAGGCTGCAGGCGCCGAGGACCAGCGACGCCACGAGGGCGAGGACGACGGTCGACGTCGCGCGGGCGACGGGCAGGGGACGGCGAGGTGCGCTGGTCACGGGTGTGCTTCCTTCGAGAGGACGAGGGGGATGGAGGAGGCGCTCAGACCGTGTAGCCACGGTAGTTGCGCAGGATCTTGATGCCCATCCAGAAGGTCTGGGCGACGGTGATGACACCGAGGATCGGCCAGCCAACGGCCAGGATGGAGGACTGCAGGTCGATCGGGACCTGGAACCAGACGGCGGCGGCCGCGACGAAGCCCAGCAGGGCGATCGCGAAGGGGTAGAGGTAGCTGTTGCCCGAGCCGCGCTCGGCCTTGGCCTGGGCGGCCCAGTTGTCGGTCTGCTTGCGGCTCGCGAACTTCGTCCACGCCCGCAGGAAGTGGCCGATACGGATCCACATGTAGATCTCGGCCGGCAGGAGCAGCACGGCGAACAGGATGTCGCGCCGGTGGCCGTAGTGCATCGACCGCGCGACCCGGTAGTTCAGCAGGATCGCCACGACCGGCGGCACGAGCCACCAGGGGCTGAAGACGAACGCGTGGATCGAGAGCGACGCGAGCAGCAGGCTGAAGAACATGAGCCGCGTGATGATGTTGAGCACCATCGACATGTGCTCGAACCAGCGCAGCCGCAGGTTGGGGTGGAAGGGCTGGCCCTTCGTGTCGCCGCGCTGGCCGGGCCACATGAGCTCGATGGCGCCGAAGTTCCACTTGACCTGCTGGGCGTCGAGGGAGCGCAGCGTGTTCATGCCGCCCACGTGGGCGCGCGCGGTGGCGCTGATCTTCGTCAGGTAGCCGGCGCTCTTGATCTGCAGCGACAGCAGCGAGTCCTCGACCTCGCTGTCCTTGACCCACGGGGCCCGCTGGTGCGTCTGCGTCATGACGTCGCGCAGCGCCTGCGTGGCGAAGATCGAGAACTGGCCGCCGAGGACCGCCATGTTGCGGCCGCGCAGCAGGTTCTGCATGTTGAAGGCGGCGAACTGCGCGCGCTGGCCGGCCGTCAGGAACTTGGCCATCGTCGTCGGCAGGGCGCTGTCGTCGATGCTGTAGATCGCCGAGATGCCGCCGATGCGGTCGTCGCTGGTGATCTCGTCGACCAGGTCCTTGACGGCCGTCGGCTCGGGCGTCGTGTCGCCGTCGACGCCGATGATGTAGTCGCAGCCCTCCGCCAGGAAGAAGCCGTAGTTCAGCGCGCCGACCTTCTTGTCGGGGTTCTCGCCGATGTCGTGCACGAAGATCTCGACCAGCTGCGTGCCCTCGGGGCGCTCCATGAGGTGCTGGCCGGCGTAGTGGCTGGCGATCTCGACGGTCTCGTCGGTGGTGTTGTTGACGACGACGTGGATGACGTCCGGCAGTCGGGTCTGCACCAGGAGCGCGTCGAGCACGGACGCGATGGTCTCGGCCTCGTTGTACGACGGCACGACGCAGGCGACCGTCGCGCGCGGCTTGATGCTGCCCGCGACCTCCTCGACGGCGGTGCCGAGGGCGCGGTGCAGCGCCTCGTCGCTGAGGTCGAAGGCGGTGGGGTGTCGGTCCATGGGACCGAGGGCGTCGTGGGACACAGGGGCTCCTGCACGGTGGGCGTCACCCCATCCTGGTGCGCCGACCTCAGGAAACGCCGCGGTCCTGCCTCAAGGTCTGCTCAAGATCTGCTCAAGTGCGCGGGACGTAGCCGGCCTCCGCGAGCAGCGCGTCGAGGTCGGGCGCGGTGGTGAAGGTGTCGGAGGTGCCGAACAGCACGGGGACGGGCACGTCCTGCTCGCCGAGGGCCTCGTTCGAGCGCGTGTAGACGGCGCGCTCGACCGCGGCGGCGATCTCGGCGGTCCGCTCGGGGGTCTCCGCGGGTGCGAGGACGGCGAACCTGCCGACGCCGAGGTACCCGAGCACGGACCAGGCGGGCACGTGACGGCGCAGCGTGTCGGCCACGGTCGCGAGCGCGAGGTCGCCGCCGCGGCGCCCGAACGCCTCGTTGAGCTCGACGAGGTCGGTGATCTCGGCGAGGACCAGACCGGCGTGCCCGCCGCGCAGCTGGATGCGCCCGAGTCGGTCGGCGGCGGCCTCCACGAACTGACCCCGGCTGTGCACACCGAACACTCGTCCGGTGCTGTGGTCCTCGGACCACCAGGCGCCCTCGCGCTCCGCGCGCATGGCGACGAGCAGCTGCAGCAGGACGAGCATGGTGACCAGGAGGAACACGGCCGGCAGGTGGTCCGAGCCGCGGTAGACCCGGCCGAGGAGCACGTTCACCACGACGGCACCGGCGAACAGGCCGAGCGCGACCTGCAGGAGGGTGACGTTGACGTTCATGCGCATGCTGCTGCGGCGCAGCTCGAGGACGCCCGCGACCGCGAAGCCGGCCGCCGCGAGGTAGCCGTCGGGCAGGATCGGCGAGCCGACCGCCTCCAGGCCGCCGCGCAGCAGCACGACCCCCACCGCGACGACGAGCGGGGCGACCGGGAGCGCGACGGCACCGCGGAAGCAGCGCAGGCCCGACCAGACCAGGCCGATCGCCACGACCCCGCAGGCTGCACCGGCGGTGTCGGTCTCGAAGCTCAGGACGGTGTCGTTGGTGATGAGGCTCGCGAGGGCGGCGCCGGCGGCGGCGATGAGCCCGCCGGCCCAGAGCCGGTTGGCGGGGTCGTTGTGCCGCATGGCGGTGGTGACCGAGAAGGTCACGGCCACCGCGAGGTAGGGCACGAGCGTGCCCAGGAGCACGAGGTCGAGGTCGGACATCAGGCCACGTCCCGCGCGACGCTCTCGTCGGCCGCAGCGGGGAGCCACACGGTGACCGTGGTGCCCTCCTCGAGCCGGCTCGTGATGTCGACGGAGCCGCCGTGGGCGCGCACGATGTCCTGGGTGATGCTCAGCCCCAGGCCCGTGCCCTGCACGCCGGAGCTGCGGGCGCGGTCGGTGCGGTAGAAGCGGGTGAACAGCGAGGCCAGCTCGTCCTCCGTCATGCCGCGTCCGGTGTCGCGGACGACGATCTCCACACCGGGCACGGCCACCGCCCCCTCGCTGGCGATGTCGTCCTCCACGGGCAGGTCGAGCGCCTCGTCGGCACGGTGCGCGTCCTGGACCACGACGTCGATGGTGCCGTCGTAGCGGTTGTACTTGACCGCGTTGGTCAGCAGGTTGTCGAGCACCTGGCGCAGGCGCAGCGGGTCGGCCGGGATGGTCGACTCGGTGCGGGTGTCGAGACGGACCGTGATGAGCCGCTCGGTCGCCAGCGGCCGCACGCCCTCGACGGCGCTGCGAGCCAGCTCGCTGGGCCGGCACGGCTCCATCAGCAGCTGCAGGGGCACACCGGGGGTGCGGCTGCGCGCCGACAGGAAGTCGCGCGACAGCGCCAGCATCCGCTCGGTGTTGTCGAGCGCCACCTCGACGAGCTCGCGGGCCTCGTCGCCGAGGTCGGGCTCCGCGAGCGCCAGCTCGAGGTAGCCGAGCGCGGCGGTGAGGGGCGTCTTGATCTCGTGGGATACGGCGGCGACGGCGTCGTCGCGGGCCTGGGCGTCGGCGAGCTCCTTGCTGACGTCGCGGGCCACGAACACGTAGCGGTCCGAGCGTGGACCGGTGACGCGGCGGATGCTGACGCTCAGCGGCACCTGGGCAGGCCCGGGCGGTCCCAGCCGGACCAGCAGCCCCTCGACGTCCTGGCCCGAGCGGACGAGCGCCAGCGGCTTCTCGCTCGCGGCGAGCGGCGTGGTGCCGTCGGCCCGGTACAGCGGGGCGTGCAGCACGGCCTCCGTCGCGTCGGGCGCGCCGACGCGACGCGCGAGGGCCTCGGCGGCCCGGTTGGCCGTCACCGCCCCGTCCGCGTCCAGCGTGACGACGGCGAAGTCGACGACGTCGAGGACCTCCGCGAGGGTGCGCTCCTGCGTGCGGGCGGAGTCGAGCGCGGAGCCGACGAGCCGGGTCTGGGACTCCAGCAGGCGTCGCTGCGAGCGGTTCCGCGCCGTCCAGCGCGAGCCCGCCCACGACGTCAGCGCGAACAGCAGGGCGAGGTTCAGGAGGGTGGTCACGGCCGTGGTCCACGACTGCTCGCCGGTCAGGTCACGCACGGTCACCACGACGACGACCGCTGCGAGCGCCGTGCCCAGCACGCAGGCCCGTGAGAGCGCGGGGAGCTGGATCGACGTCCACGCGACGGGCAGGACGGCGAGCACGGCGAACCCGGCACCGGGGGTGGCGTAGTAGAGCAGGCCGCACACGACCACGTCGAGCACGGCGATGAGGGTGGCCGCCACCACGGTCGAGCCGGCGCGGTCGATGCCGAGCGACCCGAGCATGGCGGTCAGGAGGGCCGTGACGCCTGCGACCACCACCCCGGCGGTGAAGGAGCCCTCGTGCACCGGCAGCGACGTCACGAGGGCGGAGACGACCGGCAGCGCGAGCCCGGTGAGGAACAGGAACTGCGCCGCGAACACCTCGCTCGGGACCACCGTGCTGCGGGTGCGGGGCACGCCGTCGCCCGGGGTCGCGGGGATCTCCCCGGGACCGCCCGGGGAAGTCGGCGTCCGCATGAGCCGACCCTAGCAATCCGACACCCTCGACGGTGGCCGATTTCGCTGGCGGCGGAGGGCTCCTGTACGCTGACGCAGTTGCCTCGGCGAGGGTCGGCAGGTCCGACCGTGATCGACAGGGCGCTCCGCGGAGTGTCGTGTCCGACCTGCTGGGGCGACGTCCGGCCGAGTCCACGGCCGCCCCACATCGTTCGCCCGCACCACACCTCCAGGAGTTCCCTCGTGGCCGAGATCACCATCCCCGCCGAGCCCCGTACCGAGTTCGGCAAGGGCGCTGCCCGCCGCATCCGTCGCGCCGACCAGGTCCCCGCCGTCCTGTACGGCCACGGCACCGACCCCGTGCACGTCACGCTGCCGGGCCACGCGCTCATGCTCGCCCTCAAGAACAGCAACGCGCTGCTCTCCATCGAGGTCGGCTCCGAGTCGCACCTGGCCATCCCCAAGCAGGTCCAGCGCGACCCGCTGAAGGGCTTCATCGAGCACGCCGACCTCCTCATCGTCAAGCGTGGCGAGAAGGTCGTCGTCGACGTCGCGATCCAGCTCGAGGGCGACGCGCAGCCCGAGACGCTGGTCGTCCTCGAGAACGCCACCGTGTCGCTCGAGGTCGAGGCCACCCACATCCCCGAGGCCGTCGAGGTCTCGATCGAGGGCCTCGAGGTCGGCGCCCAGGTGCTCGCCTCCGACCTGTCCCTGCCCTCCGGCGCCGCGCTCGCGGTCGAGGAGGACCTGCTGGTCGTCAACGTCACCGCCGCCCCGACGGCCGCCGACATCGAGGCCGAGCTCGAGGAGGCCGAGGCCGAGGCCGGCATCGAGCGTGACGAGCCCGAGGACGCCGAGGGCGAGAGCACCGAGGGCGAGTCCGAGGCTGACGCCGAGGGCGACACCGAGTCGTGACCTGGCTGGTCGTGGGGCTCGGGAACCCGGGCCCCACGTACGCCGCCACCCGGCACAACGTCGGGTACATGGTCGCCGACGTGCTCGCGGACCGCATGGGCGGGCGCTTTAAGGCGCACGCCTCCGGCCGCGCCGAGGTCGTCGAGGGCCGGCTCGCGGGTGAGCGTGCCGTCCTCGGCCGTCCGCGCTCGTACATGAACGAGAGCGGCGGTCCGGTCTCGACGCTCATGAAGTACTTCGACGTCGACGCCGAGCACCTCGTGGTCGTCCACGACGAGCTCGACATCGACTTCGGCGCCCTGCGGCTGAAGCTCGGCGGCGGCGACAACGGCCACAACGGGCTGAAGTCGATCCGCCAGTCGATCGGCACCGGCGACTTCCACCGGGTGCGCGTCGGCATCGGTCGACCCCCGGGACGTCAGAGCGTGCACGACTTCGTGCTGAAGCCGTACTCCTCGACCGAGCGCAAGGACCTCCCCGTGTACCTGGAGGAGGCCGCCGACGCGATCGAGAGCCTCGTCACCCGCGGACTATCCGAGACGCAGAGCGCGTTCAACCGGTAGATGGACCTCCACGCCCTCCTCTCGCCCCACCTGAACGGCCCCCTGGTCGAGGCGCTCACCGAGCGTCCGCGCGCCCTCTCGGTGCAGGGCCCCGCCGCGGTGCAGCCGTTCGTGACCCGCGCGCTGGCCGACGCCTCCACCGTGCTGGCGGTCACCTCCACCGCGCGCGAGGCCGACGAGCTCGCGGCCGACGTCGCCGTGCTCCTCGGCGACGGAGCGGTCGCCGTGTACCCGGCCTGGGAGACGTTGCCGCACGAGCGGCTCTCCCCGCGTTCGGACACCGTCGGTCGTCGCCTGGCGGTCCTGCGCCGTCTCGTGCACCCAGGACCGGGTGCGCCGCCGGTGCGGGTCGTGGTGGCTCCCGTGCGCTCGGTGCTGCAGCCGCAGGTCAAGGGCCTCGCCGACCTGCGTCCCGTCGAGCTGGTGGTCGGTCAGCAGGCGCCGCTCGACGACGTCGTCCGCGACCTGGCCGCCGCCGCCTACGTGCGGGTCGACCTCGTGGAGCGTCGCGGCGAGTTCGCGGTGCGTGGCGGCATCGTCGACGTCTTCCCCCCGACCGAGGCGCACCCCGTGCGGGTCGACTTCTGGGGTGAGGAGGTGGAGGAGATCCGCTCGTTCTCCGTCGCCGACCAGCGCACGACCGATCCCGTGGAGCGGCTGTGGGCGCCGCCGTGCCGCGAGCTGCTCCTGACCGACGACGTCCGCGAGCGGGCCAGGGCGCTCGCCGTCGAGCACCCGTCGCTGGGTGAGCTGTTCGGCAAGCTGGCCGAGGGGCACGCCGTCGAGGGCATGGAGTCGCTCTCGCCGATCCTGGTCGATGAGATGGAGCTCCTCGTCGAGCTGCTCCCGGACGACGCCGTCGTGGTGGTGCACGAGCCGGAGAAGGTCAAGGCGCGCGCCGCCGACCTCAACGCGACGAACGAGGAGTTCCTGCAGGCGTCGTGGGCGGCAGCCGCGACCGGCGCCGAGGCGCCGATCGACCTCGGCTCCGCAGCCTTCCGCGAGCTCGACGACGTCCGCGACGTCGCGCTCGCGCGTGGGTCGTCCTGGTGGAGCGTGTCGCCGTTCGGCCTCGACGACGAGGAGACCGTCGCCGCCACCGCCGAGGCGGCCCCCCTCTACCGCGGTGACACCGAGGCCGCGGTCGCCGACGTCCGCGCCTGGCTCGGAGAAGAGCGCCTCGTCGTGCTCGCGACGCCCGCGGCCGGCCAGGCCCAGCGCACGGTGGAGTGGCTGGCCGAGCACGACGTGCCCGCGACGATCGTCGACGCTGCCGGCGAAGCAGGGGGCGACGGTGGGGTGCCGGCGGCCGGCAGCGGCGTGGTCGCCGTCGTCGTCGCCGACCTGAGCCACGGCCTCGTCGCGCCGCGTGCGGTCCTGCTGACCCACGACGACCTCGTCGGCCAGCGCGCCGCCGAGCGTCCCGACCGCGCCAGCATGCCCGCGCGCCGGCGCAAGCAGGTCGACCCGTTGGAGCTCAAGGCCGGCGACCACGTCGTGCACGAGCAGCACGGCGTCGGGCGCTACGTCGAGCTCGTCAACCGCACCGTGCAGGGCGCCGCCCGCGAGTACCTCGTGATCGAGTACGCGCCCAGCAAGCGTGGGCAGCCCGGCGACCGGCTGTTCGTCCCCATGGACCAGCTCGACCAGGTCAGCCGCTACGTGGGCGGCGAGAGCCCGAGCCTCGACAAGCTGGGCGGCGCCGACTGGACCGCGCGCAAGAACAAGGCGCGCAAGGCCGTCCGGCAGATTGCGGGCGAGCTGATCAAGCTGTACGCCGCCCGTCAGTCCACGAAGGGGCACGCGTTCGGTCCCGACACCCCCTGGCAGGCCGAGCTCGAGGACGCGTTCGCCTTCGTCGAGACCCCGGACCAGCTCGTGACCATCGACGAGGTCAAGCGCGACATGGAGCGGTCGGTCCCGATGGACCGCCTGGTCTGCGGCGACGTCGGCTACGGCAAGACCGAGATCGCGGTGCGCGCCGCCTTCAAGGCCATCCAGGACGGCAAGCAGGTCATCCTGCTGGTGCCGACGACCCTGCTCGTCCAGCAGCACTACGCGACGTTCGCGGAGCGCTTCGGGCAGTTCCCGGTCACCATCCGGCCGCTGTCGCGGTTCCAGACCGAGAAGGAGTCGCAGGAGACCCTCGCCGGTCTCGCCGACGGCAGCGTCGACCTCGTGGTCGGCACGCACCGCCTGCTGCAGCCCGGCGTCCAGATCAAGGACCTCGGTCTCGTGATCGTCGACGAGGAGCAGCGGTTCGGCGTCGAGCACAAGGAGGCGCTGAAGCACCTGCGGGCCGCCGTCGACGTCCTGGCGATGTCGGCGACACCGATCCCTCGCACCCTCGAGATGGCGGTCACCGGCATCCGTGAGATGTCGACCATCGCCACCCCGCCGGAGGAGCGCCACCCGGTGCTGTCCTTCATCGGCGCGTACGACGACAAGCAGGTGGCGGCCGCGATCCGCCGTGAGCTGCTGCGCGAGGGACAGGCGTTCTTCATCCACAACCGCGTGCAGTCGATCGACAAGGTCGTGAAGCGGCTGGGCGAGCTCGTCCCCGAGGCGCGCGTGGCCGCCGCCCACGGCCAGATGGGCGAGCAGGCGCTGGAGAAGGTCATGGTCGACTTCTGGGAGAAGCGCTACGACGTGCTCGTCTGCACGACGATCGTCGAGTCGGGCCTCGACGTGTCCAACGCCAACACGATGATCATCGAGCGGGCCGACACGCTCGGCCTCTCGCAGCTGCACCAGCTGCGCGGCCGGGTCGGGCGAGGGCGCGAGCGGGCCTACGCCTACTTCCTGTACCCGCCCGACAAGCCGCTCACCGAGACCGCCCACGACCGGCTCGCGACCATCGCGCAGCACTCGGAGCTGGGTGGCGGCATGCAGGTCGCCATGAAGGACCTCGAGATCCGCGGCGCGGGCAACCTGCTCGGCGGCGAGCAGTCGGGCCACATCGCCGACGTCGGCTTCGACCTGTACGTGCGGCTCGTGGGCGAGGCCGTGGCGGAGGTCCGCGGCGACGGCGGCGAGGACGGCCTGCCGGGCGGTCGCGAGGTGAAGCTCGAGCTCCCCGTCGAGGCCCACCTGCCGCACGACTACGTCCCGAGCGAGCGGCTGCGGCTGGAGATGTACAAGCGGCTGGCCGACGTCCGCTCCGACGCCGACGTCGAGGAGCTGCGCGCGGAGCTGGTCGACCGCTACGGCGAGCCGCCGGAGGTCACGGAGGTGCTGCTCGACGTCGCACGTCTGCGCGTCGCGGTCCGCACCGCGGGCCTGACGGAGGTCACGTCGGCCGGCTCGCAGATCCGCTTCGGCGGCGTCGACCTTCCGGAGTCGGCCCAGATGCGGTTGCGGCGGGTCTACCCGAAGAGCCTGTACAAGCCGGCGACGCACGTCGCGCTCGTGCCCGCGCCCAAGACGGCACCCGTCGGCGGGCGTCCGCTGCGTGGTCGCGAGCTGCTGCAGTGGGTGGCCACGGTCGTCGAGACCCTCACGGCCTGAGCCACGGACGACGGACGGACGGCCCGGCACCTGCAGGTGCCGGGCCGTCCGTCGCGTGGCGTCAGCGCGTGATGCGCAGGGCCGTGCGGGTGCCGTCCTTCGCCGGGTGGTTGGCGTCGCCGGAGTAGCGGATGAAGTACGTCCACGTGCCGGTCGAGCCCGCCGCCGGGATGCCGACGACGGCGCGGCCGTTCCTCAGCGTGACGGGTCGGCTGTACCGCACCGTGCGGCCCTTCTTCAGGACCGCGCGCACCGTGCCCGTCGCCTGGGCGGGGCTGGCGGACGTGACGACCACCGTCGCGCGACCGGTCTTGCGCTTGGTCGGCCGCGTGGTCGACGGACGACGCACCGTGGCGGCGTACCGCGTCACCTCGATCGTCGTCGTCGCGCCCGTGGCGGCGGCGTGCGTCGTGTCACCGGAGTAGTGCACGGTCGACGTCCAGCGCCCCAGGCGGGTCGCCTTCGGCACCTTGACGGTGGCCACGCCGTCCTTCAACGTCGCCTTCGGCCCGGTGAGGGTGGTGCTGCCGTTGACCAGGGTCGTGTGGACCGTGCCGGTCGGCACCGAGTCGTCGGGGCTCGCCACGGTCACGCGGGTCGAGCCGGTCGTCGTGCGGGTCGGCTTGACCTCCGAGCCGCGCGAGAGCGTCGGCGTGAGGGGCTCGGGTGCCGGGTCGACGAAGGTGAGGGGCGTGGCGGTCTCGTACGCGGCGACGGTCGCGCCGCCGCCGGCGTAGGTGTAGATGCCGTAGGTGCCGGTGCGGTCCTTCAGCCAGTCCTCGTTGACCGGGATCGTCGCGGTGAACGTGCCGTCGCTGCGCAGCTCGGTGTAGTTCGGCGCCTCCGGGTCCTGTGCCGGGCTGCTCGCGGCGAAGGACGCACGCGGGACGGCCCACTTCACGGCCGGCGCGGAGGTGTCGCCGCTGTCCGCGTTGGCGCGCGCCGACGACGGCGCGCCCTGCGACGGACGCCAGACGTCGGCGTAGCGGCCGAACGCGACGTACACGCCGGACTTCTGGCCGGCGAACGGAGGCCGCGTGCCCGTGGCGAGCGACGGGTCGAAGCCGCGACCCTCGACGGTCACCGAGGTGGTGTCACCACGGGTGATCTCGGTGTCGGAGACGGTGACCGTCGGGGTCTGGGCGAAGGTCACGTCGAAGGGGAGCTGCGGCTTGTTGTCCTGCTTGCCGGCGCAGCCGGTGGAGTAGAAGTGCGCGAGGACGGACGAGCCCGCCTCGTGGGAGGCGAGGGCGTCGAGGAAGTCCGTCGGCCACGCGCCCCACCAGCCGGTGGCGCCGTCCTGCGCCGAGCACGTCCGCGTCTGGGCGGTGGTGCCCGACGGGGCGTCCCACGTGACGCCCTGGTAGTCGGGCGTCACCCGGTAGCCCGTGGACGTCTGGGCGCTCAGGGAGCCGGCGTCGAACGTCGCGATGGTGAGCCGGCCGAAGTCCTTCGCGGGGAAGGCCTCGCCGGTCATGGACTGACCGGCACCGATGGTGAAGCGCATCGTCAGCGTGCCGGAGCCGTCGGGCTCCACGTCGAGCTGCGGGTCGGCGTAGATCTCGTCGGGGGCGCCGTACTGCGCGGGGTAGGCGTTGACGGTGTAGCTGCCGCTCCAGCTCAGCTCCGCCGCGCCCGTGCTGCGGTCGACCGTGCCGTCGCCGCCGGTGAACTGCACGACGTTCGGCGCCTTGCCCGCCTTCGACGTCGGGAACGACGTCGTGGGGACGGGGTCGACGCGGTAGACCTGCTGCGGGGACGTGTTCGGCACGGTGCTGACGTCGCCGGCGAGGTAGCGGGCGTCGCCGGTCGGGTCCTTGAACGTCCAGGGACCGAAGATGCCGTCCTGCGCGTAGCCGCTCAGGCCCCAGGTGAAGGTGGCCTCGCTGACGGTGTCCGACGCGGTCGAGGCGGCGGGTGCCGCTCCGGCCGACGGCGTGACGACCGCGAGGGTCGCCGCCGCGAGGGCGCCGGCGCCGAGGAGCGACACGAGTCGCGTCCTGCGGCGGGTGGGGGTGGTGGACATGGTGTTCCTTTCGGAGGTGGTCAGCCCCGCCGGGGGGCTGCTTCGGGGGAGGGGCGGGACGTGCGGGAGGCCGCGACGCTGCTGCCGGTGACGACGAGCGCGGCGAGGCCCGTCAGCGCGGCGGCGAGCCACCACCAGAGCGCGTCCCTGGAGCGCTCCGACGCGGTGGGCGGCAGCGGCAGCAGGGTGGAGACCGGCCTGGTCTGGACCAGCTCGCCACGGGCGGCGGCGCGGGCCGCGTCGGCCGGTGGGGCCAGGTTCGCGGCGGGCGCGCCGGGTGCGGCCGCGCCGGACCGTCGTCCTGCGGACGACGTCGTGGGGGTGGTGGCGGACGGCCGCGGTGGCTGGACGACCGGGTTCTCGATGGGGTCGAGCGGAGCCGGACCGGGCGTCGGCGGCGGCGTGACGTCGGCGCCGGCCCAGGAGACCGTCATCGGCGACGCCTTCTTGTAGGGGTCGGCCGAGCCGCCGCTGCTGTACCAGTAGGCCGCGGTGCCGGTCGTGCGCTGGAAGTCGACGAACGACTGCGGGAACGAGCCGTACGGGCGCACCTGGGGCACGCCCGTGACCTGGACGCCGTCGTAGGCCGGGGTGGCGGTGAACCCGCCCGCCTCCTCCTGCGCCGACCCGAGGTCGACGCGGCCCAGGTCGGCGACGACGACGCGCTCCGGCGCGACGGGTCCCCACGCCGTCAGGTCCTCCATCGACGAGGCGAACCCGCCGAGCTCGGCCGTCACCTGCCCGACGCCGTCCTCGACCACGAGCTCCGGGTCGCTGAGGTAGAAGAACGCCATGCCGGAGTAGTAGACGACGCTCGCGTCGCCGTCCCAGCTGATCGTCGCGTCGCCAGCGGCGGCGTCGATCGTGCCCTCGCCGCCCGAGAACACCAGCTGGTGGCCCGAGAACCGGCCCCCGCCGCCAGCCAGACGCCGGCATGATCGTGCCGCCCCGTCCGGGGTCCGGCACCTTGCCGGCCGAGAGGAAGTTGATCGTGCCCGGGGCGAAGGCCCGGTTGTTCGACTCGTCGTTCAGTCCCCAGCGCAGGACGGCGTCGTCGACGGCGCGCGGTCCGGACGCCCCCTGGGCCGAGGGGTCGGGGTCGCCGGTGCCGGGCTGGTCGGCGAGGGCGGCCGACGGTAGCAGCGCCAGCCCGAGCGCCAGGCCGGCGGCGACGAGGTCACGCCAGGGCCGCGGCACGACGCTCCTCCTTCCGACGGGAGGTGACCAGGCGCCGGACGGCGAACACCACGGCACCGACCAGCAGGAGGAGCGCGAGGCCCGCGGCGGCCATCGGCAGCCAGGGCTATAGCCCCGTCGACCACGTTCGCTCCGGCCGGGGCGGCTAGGGCGTCGGCCACCAGCCGGATAAGTCGGGCGTCGTCGTAGACGGAGGTCTCGCCGGACCAGATAGTGACGGCTATAGGGCGATCGGCCAGGTCTTCCAGCACCGACCGTAGGGGGCCGACCAGCCCTCCGGGACAGGTGGCGTTGGCCTGGCAACGGTTTTCCATCGAGGTGAGGGCGGCCAGAACTCCTTCCGGCAGATCATCGTAGAGGTTGACTTCGGGGGGTGTCGGGGAGTCGAGCACAGCAGAGGCAACGGAGGATCCATCGATGCGGAGAAGTTCGAGAGCGATCCGGGTGCCGGACGAGACCCC
>NZ_LUNH01000055.1:0-21438 GCF_001628525.1 Aeromicrobium sp. REDSEA-S38_B2
CTCTTCAGGACCGTGATGCGGTACTCCGCCGAGACCGGACGCGTCTCCGCGTCGCCGGCGTACTCGACGCTCAGCACGTGCGTGCCGACACCGAGGTCCGCGGTCCTCAGGGCGATCGTCGCCCGGCCGCCGTCCAGGGTGGCCGTGCCGAGCGCGGTGTCACCGTCGCGCAGCGTCACCTCGCCCGCGGGCACGACGCCCTCGAGGGAGGAGCTCACCCGCACGTCGACGTCGACCACGTCGCCGAGGCGTCGGGTGCGCGGTCCGTCCACCGCCAGCTCGCCGGCGGCCGGGCTCACGTCGAGACCGACGATCGTCGGGTCGTGGTCGCTGGCGCGGAACGGCGACGTGTCGAAGAGGTTGGTGACGTTGTAGTTGAAGCGGCTGTACTCGCGGGCGATCGCCTCGGGCGCGTTGATGCGCCACACGTCGGCCCCACGGACCCGGCGCGTCGCGCTGGGCGAGGCGAAGACGTGGTCGAGCGACCCGAGCAGTCCACCGAACTGGTAGGTGTCCTCCTCGGAGAAGCGGTCGGTCACGTTCGTGAACCCGGCGTCCTCGAGGACCTGCATCGGGTCCTCCTTGGAGTAGGAGTTGAAGTCGCCCGCCAGGAGGACGCGGTCGGTGCCGGCGGACTTCTCCACGTCGTCCACGAAGGCCACGAGGGCTCGCGCCTGACGCACGCGGTCGGGGTTGGACGCACCCTGGCCGTCGCGCTGGTCGGCGTTCTCGCCCGACCCCGAGCCCTTGGACTTGAAGTGGTTCGCGATCACGACGAAGTCGCTGTCGGCCACGCCCTTGGCCCGGAACTCCTGGGCGAGCGGGGCACGGGCGTTGGCGAAGGCCGGGTCGTCGAGGATGCGCGCCTCGCCGGCCGTCTCGACCGTCGAGGTGCGGTAGATGAACGCCGGACGGATGACGTCCTCGCCCGTGCTCGGCACGGTGGTCGGCGAGGCGGCACCCGCCCAGACGTCGGCGCCCGCGTCGGCGTTCAGTGCTGCGACGAGGGTCTGCAGCGCCGTGTCGCGCGGCTGGCCGAGGGTGGCGGAGTTCTCGAGCTCCTGCAGCGCGACGACGTCGGCGCCGAGGCCGTTGATCGCCTTGACGATCTTGGTCTGCTGACGCGCCAGGCTCTCGTCCGTGGCCGCACCACGCGGGCCGTTGTTGGTGCACGAGTTGGTGGTGATGGGCGTGCCGGCACGGTCGCGGAAGTACGTGCAGGTGCCGCGACCGGAGGCGACGTACTTCTCGCCCGTCGTCGGGAAGTAGTTCAGGACGTTGAACGAGGCCAGCTTCAGCTCGCCCTCGACCGGGGCGGGCGTGCGCTCCTGCGCGCGCGTGGCACCGAAGGTGGCCGGGGCGTCAGCGACACCGGTGAGGCGCGTGGTGGGCTGCAGCTTCCAGCCGAAGCGGAAGTCGAGCACGACCGGCGCCACGAAGGTCGTCGGTGCTCCCTGGCGCACCTCGTTGTCGGCGGTCAGCCAGGGCAGCGGGACGTCCTTGCTGCCGTTGACGTAGTTGACGCTCGCCCCGTCGTCGAGGGTGATGAGTCGACGGGCGTTGTCGGCCACGAGGTCGGTGTAGGCCTGCGTACGCGGACGCACCACGTCGGTGGGCTGGGGCAGCGGTCGGGTGCCGGCGGCGAGCCCGACCTCGCCGAAGGAGTTCGTGGCGAAGTTGTTGGTGACCGTGTACGCGCCCTGCGGCGCCAGGAGCATGCCCTCCAGCGACTCGCGCTGGGTGTCGTCCAGGGGGAAGGCGACCTCGGCGGCCTTCGGCGCGACGGCCGGCTCGGTCAGGACCGTCCAGCCACCGGCGGGGACGGCGAGCTGGGTGAGTCCGCTGGACTCCTCCACGGTGCCGGTGACCTCGAGGTGGTCGCCGATCTCGACGTCGTCGGCCAGCGCGGCCGACGCCACGAACAGACCCGTGGACGCGCGGTGGGTGTCGACGTCGACGTCGCCCGTGCCCTCGGTCTGGATGTACGCGCCGTCGAAGCCGCCGTCGGGGTAGGCCGCGGTCACGACGCCGCGGGTCGTGACCCGCTGTCCGACGATCGGGCTCGCGGTGCCGGTTCCCTGGATCTCCGCGATCGGGACGACCGGGGCGGGCTCGACCGGGGCGGGCGCGGAGTCGCACGCCGTGCCGCACGCCGTGGGCGTCGGGTCGGCGGCCGACAGGTCGGCCCGGTTGTCGTTCGTGTCGGTGCCGCCGGTGCGGCGGACCGCCTTCGTCAGGCTCGTGCCGGTGGCCGCCGCTGAGCCCTCGAAGGTGGTGGAGCTCCCATACCCGACCAGGTCGACGACGGCGGGGTCGGCGAGCACCGTCGACGGGGCGCCGGTGAGGGGCGTCGTCGTGCGGGTGAGGGCGAGGGTGCCTCCGCCGCCGGCGAACGCGACGGTCGACGCGACGTCCGGCGTCGGCAGGTCGGCCCCCGGGTTGGTGGTCGCGTTGTTGCTGTTCGCACCGACCAGCAGGGTGCCCCCCGCGGGGACGGTGTGGTCACCGAGGGCGATCACACCCGAGAAGTTCCCGGTGCCCGTGGCGGAGCGGTACTGGACCGACCAGCCCGCGACGTCGACGGGACTCCCGGTGGGGTTGTGCACCTCCACGTACTTGTTCTTGAACGACGCCCCGCTGGAGCCGCCGTTCACGTAGACCTCGTCGATCACGAGGTGGTCGGCGGGTGCCGCCTGGGCTGCCGGCGCCGCAGCGAGCGCGCCGGTGGCCAGGCCGCCGGCCAGGGCGAGCCGGAGCGCACGCGAGAAGGATGATCTGGACACAGGGGTCTCCTGGTTCGAGGGATGGTGTCGACGGTCGGCGGTCAGCGAGAGCGGACCGTGAGCGTGGCGCGGCCCGTCGACGGCTTCGCGAGATCGTTGCCGGAGTAGGAGACCGTCAGGGTCCTGCGGCCGGTGTTCGTGAACGGACGCAGGGTCACCGACGCCTTGCCGTCGCGCAGCTCGCCGCGACCGACGACCTTCGAACCGACGCGCACCACGATCGCGCCGCCGTCGGCGGTGAAGCCGGCGGTGCGGACGGTGACCGCCACCGTGGCCTTGCCGCGGTTGCGGACGACGCTCGTCGGGCGCACGGACGCCGAGGTGGCGGAGGTCGCCTTGGTGACCGTCACCGTGACCGGGACGGTCACCGGCTCGAAGTCGGCGCTGCCGTTGAAGTACACCTCGAGCGTGTGCTCGCCGGGCCGCAGGGCGGTCCGGTCGAGGCTGACGCGTCCCGAGCCGTCGGTGATCGTGCCGACGCCGACGACGGTGCCGTCCGACGTGGAGGCGAAGACGAGACCGCGGGCGTCGTCGTCGCTGCTCAGCTCGATCACGGTGGAGGTGCCGTAGGGCGTGGCGGTCGGCGGAGTCACGGCGAGGCTCACGACGCCCTTGGCGAGGTCGACGGCGGCCGTCGTCGTCGACGTGGCGTGGTCGTCGTCGCCGACGTAGACGATCTCGACGGTGGTGGTGCCGATCGGCAGGCTGGACGTGTCGGCCTCGATGGTGGCCTTCCCGCCGGACAGCGTCGCGGTGCCGAGGACCGTGCCGTCGAGCTCGGCCCGGACCTGACCCGTGGGCTGGGTGCCGGTGGCCGAGGTGATGTCGACGGTGAGGTCGACGGGGGCGCCGCGGCGCGGGTTCTCCTCGACGTCGACCGTGGCGGACGTGGCGGCCTTCTCGACCGTCACGGCGACGCTGCCGGTGGCCTCGGGCAGGTCGGTGTCGCCGGAGTAGACGACGGTCAGCTCGCGCGTGCCGGCACCGATGCGCTCGGTGTCGATGCTCACGTCGGCGCGACCCTCGGCGTCGAGGGTGCCGGTGCCGAGCGTGGTCTCGCCGTCACGGACCTCCACCGTGCCGCTGGGCGCGGCGCCCGGGGCGGTGACCGCCACCGAGACGGTGGCGTCGTCGCCGAAGGCGACCGTGGAGGCCGTCGCCTCGATCGTGGCGCCCTTGATCGAGATCGGGACCGTGACGAGCGTGCCGCTGCGGGAGGCACGGACCTCCAGGACCAGGTCGCCGGCGACCTTGCTGGGCAGCCGGCCGGCGATCGTCGCCGCACCGTTGGTGACGGCACGGGCGCCGAGGTTGGCGACGACGCGGTCGCCGTCGAGCAGGCGGGCCGAGACGGACCGGTTCGCCGGACTGCCCGACGACGTCAGGTCCAGGCGCGGCAGCGTGACCTCGAAGGCGCCGCCGGCGCGGTAGGACTGCTGCAGGCCGCGCACCTCGACGGCGTGGCGGGCGAAGGACGGCGACACCGGCTGGTTCTTCGACAGGTAGGTCGTCCAGGCGTCGAGGTCGGCCAGGCCGGTGTCACGACGCGCGCCGGCCGCGAAGGCGCGGAAGTTGTCGCCGCCGGAGGCCAGGAAGCTCGGCACGGCGACGTCGTAGGTCTTCTCCGGCGAGACCTTCTCGCCGTCGACCCACAGCGACGTGATCCGATCGCCCTCCGGGCGGGTGGCGTCGAAGGTGTAGCGGACGTTGTCGGACGTGCCGAGCTGCAGGTAGGCACGGCTGGGCACGGCACCGGCGGCGGTGCGCTGCCACTGCTGCTCGAAGACCGTCTTCAGCTGACGGCCGTCCAGCGTGACGACGAAAAGGCTGTTGGCGAACGGCAGCACGGAGACCGCCTCGCCGAAGGTGACGACGCCGTCGGTGTTGGTGCCGCCGGTGCCCGCGAACTCGAGGTCGTCGCGCAGGCCGCCGGGGTTCACGATGCCGAGGTCCACGTCGCGGCCCACCGCCGTTCGGGACACCTCGGAGCGGTACATCTCGGCCACGAGGTTGCCGAGCGTGGACTCGTTGGCGCGGTCGTCGCGCTTCGCACCACCGTCGGCGTAGCCGGCCGTGGTGATGTCCTCGGTCACCTCACCGACCGGGCGACGCCCGACCTCGGTGGCGTTGGCGAGGGCGGCGTCGGTGATCCGGGCGACCTCGGCGACCCGCGGGTAGGTGGCGACGAGCGTCTCGTTGGCGGTGGTGACGCGGGCGACGTTGGCCTGGGTGTGCCCGGTGACCGCCCCGGTCGCGGGGTCGACGGTCAGCTGGACCCGGCCGACGTTCTCGCCGTAGCTGCCGGTCTGGAGCACCGGTCGGGTGCCGGAGCGCCCGGGGATCGGCGCCTCCCACGCGTAGGTCTGGTGGGTGTGCCCGTTGAAGATGGCGTCGACGTCGGGGTCGGTCTTGGTGACGATGTCGGCGAAGGCGCCGCCCTTGGCGAGCTCGCTCTCGAGGGTGCCGCCCGCGGTGGTGCCGTTCTGTGCACCCTCGTGGTAGCTGGCGACGATGACGTCGGGAGCGTCGGTCAGGCGCTCGAGGCGCTCGACCTCGGTGTTCACGGCCTCGACCGGGTCGGTGAAGCGCAGCCCGGTGATGCCGTCGGGCGACACGAGGGCCGGGGTCTCCTGGGTGACCGCGCCGACCACGGCGACGTCGAGGCCGCCGACCTCGAAGGTGGCCGACGGCGGGAGCACCGGTCGACCGGTGGAGGTGTCGATGACGTTGGCCGCGAGGTGCGGGAAGTCCGACCGGTCCGCCACACGGCCGAGGAGGTCGGCGGCACCGCGGTCGAACTCGTGGTTGCCGACCGTGGAGGTGTCCAGGTCCAGCGCGTTCAGCACGTCGAGGGTCGGCCCGTCCTGCTGCACCTGCGAGGGGAAGAGGGACGCGCCGATGTCGTCGCCGGAGGAGATGAAGAGCGTGTTGTCCTCGCCCCCCTGCGCCCTGAGCTGCTCGACCGTGCCGGCGAACTTGACCGTGTTGGCGTCGAGGCGACCGTGGAAGTCGTTGATGTCGAGCACCTGGATGGTGACGGGGTCGGCCGCGGAGGCCGGGACGGCGCCGAGCACCGAGGCGGCGGTGACCGCCGCGAGGGTGGCGGCGGCGCAGCGCAGGACGTTCTTCACAGGGATTCCTTCGACGTTCGGACGGGCAGGCCTATCTGAGGAGGTCGAGGCGTCCCCGCGGGGCCGTCGAGACGACGTCCGGGTGAACCGCGGCCGTCGGGACAGGGCCGACGACCGCCTCTCGCGGTCGCGGTCCGTCACGGTGCCGTCGGTCCCCCCGCACCGTTCGGCGCCGGACCAATGGAGGCATCACACCCGACGCCCCGGCCCGCGTCAATGGGTCGCAGGGTAACGATCAGGTAACGGGAGCGCGGGCCTAGGATCGTGGCCGTGCGTGAGCGTCGGGGCGTCCGGGTCGTGGTGGTGGCGGGCCCGTCGGGGGTCGGCAAGTCCCACCTCGCCGAGGTGCTCGGCTGGTCGGTGCTGCGCCTCGACGACTTCTACCGCGACGGCGACGACCCCCACCTGCCTCGTTCGAGCCTGGGCATCCCCGACTGGGACGACCCCGCCTCCTGGGACGCGGTGGCCGCGGTCGGGTCGATCGCGGAGCTGTGCGCCGCCGGCGAGGCCGACGTGCCGGTGTACGACATCGCTGCGAGCCGACGGACCGGCACGCAGCACCTGCAGGTCGGCGACCGCTTCATCGCCGAGGGCCTGTTCGCGCCGGTCGTCGTGGCGGCGTGCCGCGACGCGGGCCTCCTGGACCAGGCGATCTGCCTGCGCCGGCACCGCCTCGTCACGTTCGGGCTCCGCCTCGCGCGCGACCTGCGCGAGGGGCGCAAGAGCCCGTGGGTGCTGGTGCGACGCGGCTGGCGGCTGAAGAACGACGACGACCGGGTCGTCGCCGAGGCGGTGGCCGCCGGCTGCACGCCGATGACCCCGCGCCAGGCGCGGCGGGCGCTGCGTCGCCCGTCCACGAGATGATCCGAGGACGTCGGGCCCGACGCGGTCCCTGGTGAGCAGCGCGGCTGCGCGCTAGCGTGCCGCCATGACTCGCACGACGTCCCGGGACCGCGTGCCCCTCGCAGTGCTCGCCGCGGTCAGCCTCGCCTTGCTCGCCGCGTGCAGCGGGTCGGGCGACAGCGCGCTCGCCGACGCGTCGGCCTCACCGAGCGCCACTGCCGCTCCCCCGAGCCTCGACCCGTCGGACCCGTGCCCCGCACTGGTCGGCGACGACGGACTCGTGGCTCGCGCGCTCGCGGCTGCGGACGGGCCTGCGGTCGACCGCGGCCCACTGCAGGAGGAGATGTTCCGCGTCGTGCTGTCGGGCCCGCGACACCTGAAGGACCCGGTCGGCCAGATCATCGACTACCTCGACGACCCCGCGGCCTACCAGCCTCTGGACGGTGGTGAGGACGACGTCGTGACCCGTGCCGTCCGTCGCGTCGAGTCGGCCTGCTCCTGAGTCCGCGAGCCCGACCTAGAGGGCCGCGTAGCGCGGCTTGATGACGTCGTCGATCAGCGCGAGGCGCTCGTCGAACGGCAGGAACGCGCTCTTCATGGCGTTGACCGTGAACCAGCGCAGGTCGTCGGCGCCGTAGCCGAAGGCGTCGACGAGCAGCTGCATCTCCCGGCTCATCGAGGTGCCGCTCATCAGCCGGTTGTCGCAGTTGACCGTCACGCGGAACCCGAGCTCCTTGAGCAGGCCGATCGGGTGGTCGGCGATGGAGCGCATGCCCGGGACGGCCGACGTCTGGAGGTTCGAGGAGGGGCACATCTCCAGCGGGATGCGCCGGTCGCGCACGTAGGCGGCGAGCAGGCCCAGCCGGGGTCCGCCCTCGGCCGCGAGGTCGATGTCGTCGATGATCCGGACGCCGTGGCCCAGGCGGTCGGCACCGCAGCGCTGGATGGCCTGCCAGATGGACGGCAGGCCGAACGCCTCGCCGGCGTGGATGGTGAAGTGGGCGTTCTCGCGACGTAGGTACTCGAACGCCTCGAGGTGCAGGATCGGCGGGAAGCCGTCCTCGGCGCCGGCGATGTCGAAGCCGCAGACGCCCCGGTCCCGGTACTCGACGACGAGCTCGGCGATCTCCAGGCCGTGCTGCGCGTGCCGCATCGCCGTGAGCAGCTGGCCGACGACGATCGGCGTGCCCTCGGCGGCCGCCTCGGCGCGGCCCTCGTCGATGCCCGCCTGCACGGCCTCGACCGTCTCGGCGAGCGTCAGGCCACCCTGCAGGTGCTGCTCGGGCGCCCACCGCAGCTCGGCGTAGACGACACCGTCGGCGGCCAGGTCCAGCACCGACTCGCGGGCCACGCGGGCGAGGTCCTGCGGACGCTGCATGACCGCGACCGTGTGCTCGAACGTCTCCAGGTACCGCGGCAGCGATCCGGAGCTGGCGGCGTCGGCGAACCACATCCCCAGCTGGTCCGGCGGGGCGGGCAGCGGGTGCCCGACCTCCTGCGCGATCTCGGCGACGGTCGACGGGCGGACGCCACCGTCGAGGTGCTCGTGGAGCGCCACCTTCGGGGCGCGGCGGATCTGGTCGGCGGTCAGGCTCACGCGCACATCGTGGCACGCCCGCGGGAGCGCCCGACCGCGGCCGGGGCGGGGGGCCGCTTGACACCGGACCGACCTGTGACTACGGTCACTGTCATCGATAACAGTGTTATCGATAACACCCTATGAGGAATTCCGGGGACAGCACCGGCGACAGCGCCGAGGACAGCAGCACGGAGGGCAGCAGGCATGGCGAACATCCAAGACGTGGCGAGGGCGGCCGGTGTGTCCACGGCGTCCGTGACGCGCTACCTCGCCGGCCAGCGCATCCGCAGCGAGGAGGCCGTCCGCCGCGCCATCGAGGAGCTCGGCTACCGGCCGAGCCTCGTCGCCCGCAGCCTGAAGTCGGGTCGTCACCAGTCGATCGGCGTGATCGTCCCCGACATCTCCAACCCGTTCTTCGCCGCCCTCGTGAAGGGCATCGAGCGCGAGGTCCGCCCGCACGGGCTCCAGGTGATCCTGGGCAACAGCGACGAGGACGCCGAGCGGGAGGAGGCCCTGGTCCGCGAGCTGGCCCAGCGCACCGACGGTCTCATCATGGCGCCGCTGTCGGAGAACGACGAGATCCCCGACCTGCTGGCGCAGGCCGGTCACCCGCTCGTCTTCGTCGACCGCGAGACCTCCTCGGGCCCCGACGTCGACCGCGTCCTCGTCGACAACACCGCCGGCATCCAGCAGGCCGTCGACCACCTGGTCGGGCTCGGCCACACCCGGATCGCGACCATCAGCGGCCGCGTCGACTCCACGCCCGGCCGCATGCGCCACGAGGCGTTCCTCGCCGCCATGGCGGGCCACGGCATCGAGGTCGACGAGGCGCTCGTGCGGCGCGGCGACTTCCGCGAGGAGAGCGGCCGGCTGCACATGGCCGACCTCTGGCGACTCCCGCAGCGACCCACCGCCGTCGTCGTCGCGAACAACCTCATGACGGCCGGCGCACTCGTGACGCTCGGCGCCCTCGGCGTGCGGGTGCCGGACGACCTGTCCGTCGTCGGCTTCGACGACCTGCCGCTCGCCAGCCTGCTCGACCCGCCGCTCACGGTCGTGTCGCGTCCTGACGTCGAGGAGGGCGCCGCGGCGGCCCGCCTGCTCGTCGAGCGCCTGCACGCCGACGAGCACGCCCCCACCGCCCACGTCACCCTCCCGGTCGAGCTGGTCGTCCGCGGGTCGACGGGGCCCGTCCCGAAAGGCAGCCCCGCATGACCACCCCCTCCGGCGTCCTGGTGATCGGCAGCATCACCGCCGACGTCACGACCTTCTCCCAGCGTCTGCCCCGCCCGGGCGAGACGATCCTGGGCGACGACCTCACCCTCGTCCTCGGCGGCAAGGGCGCGAACCAGGCCGTCGCGGCCGCGCTCGCGGGCGCGGACACCCAGATGGTCGGCTGCGTCGGCACCGACGCCTTCGCCGAGCTCACGCGCGGCGGGCTCGCCGCCTCCGGCGTCGACGTGACCTCCGTGCGCACGGTCGACGGCCCGACCGGTGTGGCCCACATCCGCGTGGACGCGTCGGGCGAGAACGACATCGTCATGGTCCCGCTCGCCAACGACCACCTCGGGCTCGCCGACGTCGACGCCGGCGTGGCCGGCGCGGTGGGCCGTGCGTCCGTGCTGCTCACGCAGCTCGAGACCCCCGTGGACGTCATGGTCCGGGCCACCCGCGCGGCGCGTGCCGCCGGCATGGTCGCGATCCTCGACCCGGCACCCGCCGCCCCTCTCGACGACGCCGTGTGGGCCGAGCTCGACGTCGTCACGCCCAACGAGACCGAGGCCACGACCCTCACCGGCATCCCGGTGGTCGACGTCGCCTCCGCCGAGCAGGCCGGGCGCTGGTTCGTCGAGCGCGGCGTCGCGCACGCCGTCGTCACCCTCGCCGCCAAGGGCGTGGTGGTCGTCGACGCCGACGGCGCCCGACACTTCGCGGCCCCCGCCGTCGAGGCCGTCGACACGACGGCCGCGGGCGACGCGTTCGCCGGCTACCTCGGCGCGGGCCTCGCGTCAGGGCTCACCCTCGACGCCGCCCTCCCCCGGGCCATGGCCGCCGGCGCGCTGGCCGTCACCCGACGGGGCGCGTCGCCGAGCCTGCCGTCTGGAAGAACACCGCCACCCTGAACGGCCAGCTGTCGCGGGTCGTCTCCGAGACCGGGCACACCGACCTCGTCGTCGTCACCGACGCCGGACTGCCGATCCCGCTCGGCGTCGAGCGCGTCGACCTCGCGGTCCGCCCCGGGCTGCCCGCGTTCCTCGACGTGCTCGACACCGTGCTCGACGAGCTGGTCGTCGAGGGCGCCACGATCTCCGAGGAGATCCGCGAGCACTCTCCCGACATGCTCGCCGCCCTGGAGGAGCGCTTCGCCGCGCTCGACGTGCCGATCACGCTCGTCCCGCACGTCGAGCTGAAGGCGCTCAGCCACGGTGCGCGGGCGGCGGTGCGCTCCGGCGAGTTCACCCCGTACGCCAACGTCGTGCTGCACGCCGGCGTGGCGTACTGAGGCCGTCATGCGCATCGAGCTGCACGACATCCACAAGAGCTTCGGCGAGACCGAGGTGCTGCGCGGCATCGACCTGACGGTCGAGGGCGGCGAGGTCCTCGCGCTCGTCGGCGAGAACGGCGCCGGCAAGTCGACGCTGACCCGCATCGTCTCCGGCGCGTACCGTCCCGACGCCGGCCGCATCGTCATCGACGGCCAGGAGGTCGCCTTCACCGGCCCGCAGGACGCGATGGGCCACGGCATCCAGGTGATCTACCAGGAGTTCCGGCAGAACATCTTCCCGAACCTGACGGTCGCCGAGAACCTCTTCACGCTCGACGAGCAGGCCGAGTTCGGTCGCGTCCTCGTCAGCAAGCGCCGCATGCGCGCCAAGGCCCGCGAGCTGCTCGACCTGATCGGGCTCGACGTCGACCCCGCCACCCCGGTCCACCGGCTCTCGGTCGCGCAGATGCAGATGCTCGAGATGGCCAAGACCGCCGGGCACGACGCGCGGCTGCTCATCCTCGACGAGCCCACCGCGGCGCTCGACGAGCAGGAGTCCGAACGGCTCTTCGAGCAGATCGAGCGGCTGCGCGCGTCGGGCGTGGCGATCGTCTACATCAGCCACCGGCTCGAGGAGGTCTTCCGGCTCTCCCAGCGCGTGGTCGTGCTGCGCAACGGCTCCGTCGCGCTCGAGCGCCCCACCGCCGAGCTCGACGAGCGCGAGGTCGTGACGGCCATGGTCGGACGCACCATCGAGGACTTCTACCCCAAGGAGACCCACACCCGCGACGACGTCGTCCTCGCGGTGCGCGGGCTCGCCGGACCGGACTTCGCCGACGTCTCGTTCGACGTCCGCGCCGGCGAGGTGGTCGGCATCGGTGGCGTGTTCGGCTGCGGCAAGGGCAGCGTCCTGCGCGCCCTGTTCGGGCTGGTGCCGACCACGGCGGCCTCGGTGGCCGTGGACGGCACCACGTACCGCCCGTCGGCGCCGCAGGCGGCCATCGACGCCGGGATCGGCTACGTGCCGCCGGACCGCCAGGCCGAGGGCCTGTGCCTGCAGCAGTCGGTGTCGGACAACATCTCGATGGCCAGCCTGTCGCGCTACAGCACCGGGCCCTACGTGCACCGCGGTCGCGAGCGCGCCGAGACGAGCCGGATCATCGAGCAGCTCTCGATCCGCACGGCCTCGCCCTCGGCGCCGGTCGGCAGCCTGTCCGGCGGCAACCAGCAGAAGGCGCTCTTCGGCGGCTGGGTCCTGACCCACCCCAAGGTGCTGATGATGGAGGAGCCGACCCGCGGCGTCGACGTCGGCGCCAAGGCCGAGATCTACCGGATCATCAACGAGCAGGCCGCCGCCGGCGTCGCCGTCGTGATCGTCTCCTCCGACCTCCCCGAGCTGGTCGCCATGTCCGACCGGCTCCTGGTGATGCGCCAGGGCCACGTCGTGGCCGAGCTCACCGACGACGACCTCACCGAGCAGAAGCTGCTCGAGCACGCATTGGAGAGTGCCGCATGAAGCCGATCATCACCGGGCTGACGTCCCTGAACCGCGAGCTGCGAGCGGTGTGGATGCTGCTCTTCGTCGGCCTCGTGCTGTTCATCGCCACGCCGCTGTTCCTGACCGGGGACAACCTGCTGAACGTCCTGCTCGCCGCGTCGGTCACCGCGTTGCTCGCGGCCGGGCAGACGTACGTCATCATCCTGGCCGAGATCGACCTGTCGGTCGGCGCGATCCTCGGCATCTCGAGCATCGTCACCGCCTTCACGCTGCAGGACCAGCCGCTCGTCGTCGGCCTGCTCGCCGGCTGGGGCGTGGGCGCGCTCGCCGGCCTCGTCAACGGCCTGCTGGTGACGAAGCTGCGCATGCCGTCGTTCATCGCGACGCTCGCGATGATGTCGGTGCTCTCGGGCCTCACCCTGCAGCTGAGCCAGGGCAACCCGGTCTCGATCGACGACGACACGTTCCTCGCGATCGGCCAGGCGAGCCCGCTGGGCGTGCCGAACCCGGTGTGGATCATGCTCGCGGCGTTCGTCGTCTTCGGCCTCGTCCTGGCGAGGTCGCGCTACGGCCGCCACGTCTACGCCGTCGGCGACAACGAGGACGCCGCGCGCCTGGCCGGCATCGAGGTGCACCGCGTGAAGATCCTCGCGTTCGTCATCAGCGGCCTCCTGGCCTCGACCGCCGGGTTCATCCTGGCCGCACGCCTCGGCACCGCCCAGCCCACGGCCGGCACCGGCCTGGAGCTCGCCGCCATCGCCGCCGTCATCATCGGCGGCACCAGCCTCGCGGGAGGCCGCGGCGCCCTCGCGGGCACCCTCATCGGCGCGCTGCTGCTCGGCGTGATCGACAACGGCCTCAACCTGCTCGACGTCTCGCCGTTCCTGCAGGGCGTCGTCAAGGGTCTCGTGATCCTCGTGGCGATCTTCCTGGATCGCAACTCCGATCGTGTCCGGGCGCTGACGCGCCTGGTCCGTCCTCGACGGCCTGGCTCGGGCGCCGACGCGGACACCGCCTCACCCACCACCACTGGAGGAACCCCGTGAACACCTGGAAGAAGACGGCCGCCCTCACCGCGGCCCTGGCGATGACCACGACGCTCGGCGCCTGCGGACGCGGCGGCGACGCCGGCGGCGAGAAGGACGTCAAGGCCACCCTCGTCATCAGCACCCTCAACAATCCGTTCTTCGTCTCCGTCGTCGACGGCGCCAAGGAGGCCGCGCAGGACTCCGGTGTCGACCTCGACGTGCAGAACGCGAACAACAGCGACCAGACGGCGCTCAACGCGACGACGACCGCCCTGACCAAGAAGCCGTCGGTGCTCATCATCGACCCCGTCGGCAGCGAGTCCGGCGGCACGATGACCGAGGCGGCCAACAAGGCCGACGTCCCCGTCGTCGCCTTCGACCGCGCGCCCGACAGCGGCGAGCTCGCCAGCTTCATCGGCTACGACGCCGTCCAGGCCGGCAAGGAGGCCGCGAAGTCGCTCGCCGAGTCGATCGGTGAGAAGGGCAAGGTCGTCGAGATCCAGGGCATCCTCGGCACGAACGTCGCGCAGGACCGCAGCAAGGGCTTCAACGAGGGCATCAAGGCCTACCCGGACATCGAGGTCGTCGCCCAGCAGGCCGCCGACTTCGACCGCGGCAAGGCGCTCGACGTCATGACCAACGTCCTGCAGGGCAACAGCGACATCGACGGCGTCTACGCCGCCAACGACGAGATGGCGCTCGGCGTCGTCGCGGCACTCAAGGCACGCAACCTCGCGGGCCAGGTCAAGGTCGTCGGCAACGACGGCATCGGCGACGCCCTGAAGGCGATCGAGGCGGGCACCATGTACTCCACGCACGCCGAGTCGCCGTTCGTGCTCGGCAAGGAGGTGCTCGGCATCAGCCTCAAGGTCGCCGACGGCGAGAAGGTCGAGAAGAACACCGTCCTGCAGGGCCGACTCGTCACCAAGGACCAGGTGGCAGACTTCTGTGAGTTCCTCACCGACGAGGGCGACACCGACACCTGCAAGGGCATCAGCTGACCGGCTGACCCGGGGCGGCGGGTCCGCGTCGGCACCGACGCGGCCCCGCCGCCCTGCTGCTTCGCCAGCACCACGACCCACCGTTCCACCCGCTCCACCGTCCGAAGGACATCCATGACTCCGTCGTCCCCCGTCACCGCCCCCGTTGCCGACGCCGCAGCCGACACTGCCGCGATCCGTGCCGCCGTGGGCCTCGGCGGCACCGACAACACCGCGCTCCGCGCCTTCCTCGAGGGGCTGCCGGCCGTCGACCCCGTCGGCGTCGAGGCCCGCGCGGCCCAGCTCGCGACCCGCTCGATCAAGAAGGACACCAAGCGCGCCCTCATCGACCTGGCCATCTCGATGGTCGACCTGACGACGCTCGAGGGCGCCGACACCCCCGGCAAGGTGCGCAACCTCTGCCGCAAGGCCGTCCAGCCCGACCGGGAGGTGGCGGGCACGCCGTCGACCGCGGCCGTCTGCGTCTACCCCGACATGGTGGCCGTCGCCGCCGAGGCCGTGGCCGGCACGGGCGTCAAGGTCGCGTCGGTGGCCACGGCGTTCCCCGCTGGTCGCTCGTCGCTCGAGGTCAAGCTCGCCGACACCCGCCTCGCCGTCGAGGCCGGTGCCGACGAGATCGACATGGTGATCGACCGCGGCGCGTTCCTCGCCGGCGACTACTCCACCGTGTTCGGACAGGTCGAGGCCGTGAAGGCGGCCTGCGGGGACGCCCGGCTCAAGGTGATCCTCGAGACCGGCGAGCTCGCCACCTACGACCACGTGCGCCGCGCGTCGTGGCTCGCGCTGCTGGCCGGTGGCGACTTCATCAAGACCTCCACCGGGAAGATCGCGCCGGCCGCCACGCTGCCCGTCACCCACGTGATGCTGCAGGCCGTGCGAGACCTCTTCGACCTCACCGGCGTGCAGCGTGCGGTGAAGCCCGCCGGCGGCATCCGCACCACGAAGGACGCCATCGCCTACCTCGTCGCCGTGCACGAGGTCGCCGGGCCGCAGTGGCTCGACCCGCACTGGTTCCGCTTCGGCGCCTCGGGCGTCGTCAACGACCTTCTGCTGCAGCGTCGTACCCAGACCCAGGGCCACTACAGCGGCCCCCGCTACGTCAGCGTCGACTGACCCCGTCGACCGACACCACCGAAGGACCCACCCATGGACCTCACCTACGCACCGGCCCTGGAGTCGGCGGCGATCGCCGCGATCAAGCCGCGGTACCAGCTCTTCCTCGACGGCGCGTTCGTCGACGGCGGCGGCGACGACCTGACCTCCGTCAACCCGGCGGCCGGCGAGACCCTCACCACCGTCAGCACCGCGTCCGCGGCCGACGTCGACCGGGCGGTCGCCGCAGCCCGCCGCGCCTACGACGGCCCGTGGTCGCGCATGGGCGGCGCCGAGCGCGGCAAGTACCTGTTCCGCATCGCCCGCGCGATCGCGGAGCGCTCCCGCGAGCTGGCCGTCGCCGAGACCCTCGACAACGGCAAGCCGATCCGCGAGACCCGCGACTTCGACGTGCCCACCGCGGCGCAGCACTTCTTCCACCACGCCGGCTGGGCCGACAAGCTCGGCCACCTGGGCCTCGGTCCCGCGCCGCGCCCGCTCGGCGTGGCCGGGCAGGTCATCCCGTGGAACTTCCCGCTGCTCATGGCCGCGTGGAAGATCGCACCGGCGCTGGCCGCCGGCAACACCGTCGTGCTCAAGCCCGCGGAGACCACGCCGGTCACCGCGCTGATCCTGGCCGAGATCCTCGCCGACGCCGACCTGCCGCCCGGTGTCGTCAACATCCTCCCGGGGGCCGGCGACGTCGGTTCCGCCATCGTCAACCACGCCGGCGTCGACAAGGTCGCGTTCACGGGCTCCACGCCCGTGGGCAAGCGCATCCAGTCCGAGCTCGCCGGCACCGGCAAGAAGCTGACCCTCGAGCTGGGGGGCAAGGGCGCGAACATCGTGTTCGCCGACGCGGCGATCGACCAGGCCGTCGAGGGCATCGTGTCGGGCATCTTCTTCAACCAGGGCCAGGTCTGCTGCGCCGGCTCGCGCCTGCTCGTGCAGGAGTCGGTCGCCGAGGAGTTCCTCGAGAAGCTGAAGCGGCGCGTGGAGACGCTGCGCGTGGGCGAGCCGCTCGACAAGAACACCGACGTCGGCGCCCTGAACAGCCAGATGCAGTATGACAAGGTCACCGGCCTGGTCGAGGTCGGGGCCGAGGAGGGCGCCGGCGTCTGGACCAGCAGCTGCGCCCTGCCGGAGCGCGGCTGGTTCGTCGCCCCGACCGTGTTCACCGACGCGACCGCGTCGATGCGGGTGGCCCGCGAGGAGATCTTCGGCCCCGTGCTGACCACCCTGACCTTCCGGACGCCCGAGGAGGCGCTCGCGAAGGCCAACAACACCCCCTACGGCCTGTCGGCCGGCGTGTGGACAGAGAAGGGGTCGCGCGCGATGGGCATGGCCGCCGGCCTCAAGGCCGGTGTCGTCTGGGACAACACGTTCAACAAGTTCGACCCGACCGCCTCCTTCGGCGGCTACGGCGAGTCCGGCTTCGGCCGCGAGGGCGGGACGGCCGGCATGGCCGCCTACCTCGACACCGACGACGAGGGAGCGCTCTGATGGCACGTCTGACGGTCGCGAAGACCTACAAGCTCTACCTCGGCGGCGCCTTCCCGCGCTCGGAGTCCGGTCGTACCTACCAGGTGCACGACACGAAGGGTTCGCTCATGGCCAACGCCGCGCTCGCCTCCCGCAAGGACGCCCGCAACGCCGTCGTCGCCGCCCGGTCGGGCCTGGCGAAGTGGGCCGGCGCCACCCCCTACAACCGCGGGCAGGTCCTGTACCGCGTGGCGGAGATGCTGGAGGCCCGTCGGGCCGAGCTGGCCGACCTCATCGTGCAGAGCCGGGGCGTGAAGCCGGCCGAGGCGCGCGCCGAGGTCGACGCGGCGGTGGACCGGGTCGTGCACTACGCCGGCTGGACCGACAAGCTGTCGGCCGTCTTCGGTGGCGCGAACGCTGTGTCGGGCCCCTACTTCAGCTACTCCGCGCCGGAGCCCACGGGCGTCGTCGCGGTGGCCGCGTCGTCGGCGTCGCCGCTGCTGCCCCTGGTGAGCGCCGTGCTGCCCGTGCTGGCCGGCGGCAACACCGCGGTCGTCGTCGCGTCGCAGGCCGACCCGACGGTCGCGGTGACGTTCGCGGAGGTGCTGGCGACGAGCGACGTGCCCGCGGGCGTCGTCAACCTGCTCACCGGCGACCAGGCCGAGATCATGCCGTGGCTCGCCAGCCACGGCGACGTCAACGGCCTCGACCTCACCGGCGTGCCTGCCGACCAGCGCGTCGCCCTGGAGCGTGCGGCCGCCGACACGGTGAAGCGCGTCCACTCCCCCCGTCGCGAGCCCGACTTCACCGCCGTCCCCGGCACCGCCCGCCTCCGCGCCTTCCTCGAGACCAAGACCGTCTGGCACCCCGTCGGCGCCGTCTCGCTTGCGGGTGGGTCGGCGTACTGACCGCGTGACCCACGGTGTGTGCGGTTGACGACGATCTCTCGTCGGGCTTTCGTCAGTACCTCCACACAACGCGGGGGCCGGCGGGGGCGTAGGGGGTCTGGGGTTGCTGGTGCGCTGCCGCAGGGGGTCTCGTCGAGCTGGGCTGGGTTTTCGGGGTGCGGCCCGCGTGGGACGCAAGAATCTGCGTTCGTGCGCTGGAACTCGAAGGATTCTGCGTTTGCTACGGGATCCCGTCGTGAACGCAGAAAAGTTCGACCTGACTCGCGTGAGTGCAGAATCGTGCGTCCACCGCAAGCCACCGCCCGAGAACCCAGACCACCGGCCCGCCAGCCGCCCGGTCGAGGCCCTTTCGGAGACCGCACCCAGCGCGAGCCGAGGCAGCGCACGAGCAATGACAGGGCGATCGCAGGCTGCGCAGCAGCAACGGCAGGCCCCCTACGACAGCGCACCAGCAGGACGAGATGAACCGCGCAGTGCACCAGCGGGCCGAGACCCCCGCAGGCGCTGCTCAGCCGGACTGGCTGCCCGCCTCGATGAGGACGGTGACGGTCTCGGCGACGCAGGCGGGCTTGTCCTGACCCTTGATCTCGATCTGGTGGCGCAGAGTGACCTGCTGGCCGCGGTCGGTGTCGTGCACGTCGACGACGCTCACGCGGTTGCGGATCTTCGAGCCGACGGTCACCGGCGTCATGAACCGCACCTTGTTGAGGCCGTAGTTGACCCGGGCGACGTCGCCCGCGAACGCGTACACCTGCGCGCCGAGGAACGGGAGCATCGACAGGGTGAGGTAGCCGTGCGCGATGGTCGCGCCGAAGGGTCCCTCCGCCGCGCGCTCGGGATCGACGTGGATCCACTGGCGGTCACCGGTCGCGTCGGCGAACAGGTCGATCCGCTCCTGGGACACCTGCACCCACTCGCTCACACCGAGCTCGGTCCCCACCGACTCGGCGACCTCCTGCCGGTCGTTCAGCACACGCATGCCCTCGACCCTAGGCCATCGTCACTCGACGCGACCCAGCACGACGTCGCGCGGGACGAACGGACCCGAGCCGACCTCTGCCGCGCCGTCGAGAGCCTCCAGCGCGCGCTCGAACCGCTCCGGCGTGTCGGTGTGCAGCGTCATCAGCGGGGCGCCGGCGCGCACCTCGTCGCCCGGCTTCGCGTGCAGCTCGACGCCTGCGCCCGCCTGCACGTCCTCGCCGGGGCGCGAACGCCCGGCACCGAGGCGCCAGGCGGCGATGCCGACGGCGAAGGCGTCCAGCGACGTGAGCACGCCGTCGGCCTGCGCCGTCACGACGTGCGTCTCGCGGGCGGTCGGCAGCGGGGCGTCCGGGTCGCCGTCCTGCGCGGTGATCATCCGCCGCCAGGCGTCCATCGCGCGACCGTCGGCCAGCGCGTCGGCGGGGTCGACGTCGCCCCGACCGGCCGCGGCGAGCATCTCGCGGGCGAGCGCCAGCGTCAGGTCGACGACGTCCGACGGTCCGCCGCCGGCCAGCACCTCGACCGACTCGCGCACCTCGAGGGCGTTGCCGGCGGTCAGGCCGAGGGGGGTGGACATGTCGGTGAGCAGGGCGACGGTGGTGACGCCGGCGTCCTTGCCGAGGGCCACCATGGTCTCGGCCAGCTCGCGGGCCCGCGCCTCGTCCTTCATGAACGCGCCGGAACCGACCTTCACGTCCAGCACGAGGGCGCCGGTGCCCTCCGCGATCTTCTTGCTCATGATCGAGCTGGCGATCAGGGGGATCGCCTCGACGGTGCCCGTCACGTCGCGCAGGGCGTAGAGCTTCTTGTCGGCGGGCGCGAGGCCCGACCCGGCCGCGCAGATCACGGCGCCGACGTCGTCGAGCTGGGCGAGCATCTCCTCGTTGCTGAGGGCCGCGCGCCAGCCGGGGATCGACTCGAGCTTGTCGAGCGTCCCGCCCGTGTGCCCGAGCCCGCGACCCGACAGCTGCGGCACCGCGACGCCGCAGGCCGCGACGAGGGGCGCGAGGGGCAGCGTGATCTTGTCGCCCACACCGCCCGTGGAGTGCTTGTCGGCCGTGGGCCGGCTCAGCGAGGAGAAGTCCATCCGCTCGCCGCTCGCGATCATCGCGCCGGTCCAGCGGGAGATCTCGTCGCGGTCCATGCCGTTGAGCAGGATCGCCATGGCCAGCGCCGACATCTGCTCCGGCGCGACGACGCCGCGCGTGTAGGCGTCGACGACCCAGTCGATCTGGGCGTCGGTGAGCCGGTGGCGGTCGCGCTTGGCGGCGATCACCGCGGGCGCGTCGAACGGTTCGTGCGTGGTCACAGGGTCACCTCGAGGGACTCGTAGCCGCGCAGCACCCACGTGGGGCGACGCGGAGCGGCGCCGTGCAGCGCGATGGTCGGGAAGCGGTCGAGCAGCCGGCGCACGGTGATCTCCAGCTCCACACGGGCGAGCGGTGCGCCCAGGCAGAAGTGCAGACCCATGCCGAAGCCGACGTGCGGATTCGGGTCGCGGCCGACGTCGAAGGTGTCGGCCGCCTCGAAGGCGGCGGGGTCGCGATTAGCCGAGCCCATGAGGCAGGCGACGGTCTCGCCCGCGCGCACGGTGACGCCCGCGACGTCGACGTCCTTCGTGGCGGTGCGCTCGAACATCTGCAGCGGGGCGTCGTAGCGGATGAGCTCCTCGAGCGCGGTGGCCGCGCTGACCTCGCCGCCCGTCACCCTGGCCTGCTGGTCGGGGTGCGAGAGCAGCGCGTGCATGCCGTTGCCGAAGACGTTCACCGACGCCTCGTGGCCCGCGTTCAGCAGCAGCACGACGGTGGCCACGAGCTCGTCGTCGCTGAAGCCGCCGGCCCGCGTGCCGGCGCCCTCCTCGCGCTCGGCGATCAGGTCGCTCACGAGGTCCTCCCCCGGCTCCGCCCGACGCAACGCGACCACGTCGCGCACGTACGCCGCGAACTCGCTGCTGGCCTGCACCGCTGCCGCGCGGACGTCGTCACCGACGCCCTGCTCGTACATGTGCACGATGGCCTGCGACCAGTCCCGCAGACGCACGTGGTCCTCGCGCGGCACGCCCAGGAGGTCGGCGATGACGAACACCGGCATCGGCTCCGCGTAGCGGGCGAGCAGGTCGACGGGACGTCCCTCCCGCAGGTCGGACTCGAGGTCATCGAGCATGGCGTCGGCGAGGGTCTCGATGCGCGGAGCCATCCGCTCGACGTGGCCGCGTGCGAACGCCCCGGCGAGCAGGCGCCGCATGCGCGTGTGCTCCGGCGGCTCGTTCTCCATGAGCTGGTTGCGGTGCAGCGTGTTGAAGGGCTCCATCTGCTCGGCCGGCTCCCAATCGGTCCACAGCCGGCCGAGCGCGCGGTTGCGCAGCACGGCGCTGACGGCCGAGTGGGTGGTGGCCACCCAGCGTCCCTCGCCGCTGCGCAGCATCGGCCCGGCGGCCCGCCACTGCGCCAGCAGCGGGTACGGGTCGTCGAGGAGCGCGGGGTCGGTCAGGTCGGGTGTGGGCAGGTCGAGCGCTGCGCTCACGCGGGGTTCTCCTGGTCGGGGGCGTCGGGGCCGCTGCTGCCGTCGGCGGCGGCGTCGAGGTCGCTGCTGTCGAAGGCGTCGGGCAGCACCTGGTCCATCGTGAC
>NZ_LUNH01000056.1:0-36483 GCF_001628525.1 Aeromicrobium sp. REDSEA-S38_B2
TCTGTCCGAGATGTCACTCAGCGGTGCACCAAGGGTTCTTCACCATCGACCCCGACACCCACCAGACCCACCGCACCCTGCGCACCCAACGCACCAGCCGCCGCGCCCGAGCTGGCTGACCGCTGGCGGACGACCGGGTCGTTCGCTCGGACGCTACGCCCGCACGTCGACGTCTCGCACCTATCGCGCCCGAGGATCAGACCTGGGACTGACGCTGGGACCGACGCCAGCGCCTAGGGTCGCCAGGGTGAGGACGGAGCAGGAACGACGCCCCTGGCGGCTGGGACCGCAGGCGGTGCAGTGGTTCGACGCCGCACTCGTCGTCGGGCTGCTCGGCCTCACGGCCGTGACCCTGCTCGTCGGGCAACCGCTGCACGTGACCGCGCTCAGCGCCCTGCAGGTGGCGCCCCTCGCGTGGCGACGCAGCAGACCCGCCACGACCTTCGCCCTCGTCTGGCTGTTCAGCGGCGTGCAGGCCCTCGTCTACGACTACCCCGCCATCGGACAGCTCGCCTACCCCGTCGCCCTGTACTCCCTCGCACGCTTCGGCCGCTCGCGCGACGCCCTCGTCGGGCTCGTGCTCAGCCTCGTCGCCACCGGCGTCGCCGCCTGGGTGTGGGTGATGGCCGGACGCTACGACGACCCGCCGCCCGGGGTCGTCCAGCCCGACCTCTCGCTCACGACCTTCCTGCCGTACACGCTCACCGTGGGTGCCATCGTCATCGCCGCGTGGGCGCTCGGCACGCAGGGCCGCATCCGACGCGCCTACGAGGACGCCCTGCTCGAACGCGGCGAACGGATGGCGGAGGAGGCCGAGCAGCGGACCCGGTCGGCCGCAGCCGAGGAGCGCACCCGCGTCGCCCGCGAGATGCACGACGTCGTCGCCCACGGCATCACCGGCATGATCGTCCAAGCCGACGGCGCGCGCTACGCCGCCGAGCACGACCCCGACGTCGCCGTCCGCACCCTCGAGACCGTCGCCTCGACCGGGCGCGAGGCGCTCACCGAGATGCGCCGCCTGCTCGGACTCCTGCGAGGAACCTCCGACCCGGAGCTGGTCCCCCAGCCGGGTCTGGCCGACCTACCCCGTCTCCTGGCCGCCGACGTCGAGGCGGGACGGGTGCGCGCCACCCTCCCCGACCCGGCGCCGGCCATGCCGGACGGCGTCGCGCTCACCGTCTTCCGCGTCGTGCAGGAGTCGCTCACCAACGTGCGCAAGCACGCCGGTGCCGGCGCCACCGCTGCCGTCGACGTCACGGTCGACGGTCCCGACGTGCTCGTCGAGGTGGTCGACGACGGGCACGGCGCCGCGCACACGTCGACGTCGGGCGGCCTCGGCCTGGTGGGCATGCGCGAGCGGGTGGCCGTGCACGGAGGCACGCTCGACGTGGGTCCGGCACCCGGCGGTGGGTGGCGGGTGCGTGCGAGGATCCCCCGGTGAGCGCCCCGATCCGCGTGCTGCTCGTGGACGACCAGCAGATGGTGCGTGCCGGCTTCCGGATGCTCGTCGACAGCCAGCCGGACCTCGAGGTGGTCGGCGAGGCGGGCGACGGTCAGGCCGCCCTCGACCTGCTCACGCAGGTCACGGCCGACGTCGTCCTCATGGACGTGCGCATGCCGGTGCTCGACGGCGTCGAGGCGACCCGCCGCATCCTGCACGGGGACGCGCCACCCCGGGTCATCGTGCTCACGACCTTCGACCTCGACGAGTACGCGTTCGCCGCGCTGCAGGCCGGTGCGTCGGCGTTCCTGCTGAAGGACGCCGCCCCGCCCGACCTGCTGGCCGCGATCCGCGCCGTGCAGGCGGGCGACGCCGTCGTCGCCCCGTCGACCACCCGCCGCCTGCTGGACCACTTCGTGCAGCCGTCCGGGTCGCGCGCCGTGGTGAGCGGGACGACCGCCCGCCGCCTCGCCGACGTCACCGACCGCGAGCGCGAGGTGCTCTCGCTCATCGCCCGCGGCCTCACCAACCCCGAGATCGCCGGCTCGCTGTTCCTGTCGGAGGCGACGGTCAAGACCCACGTCGGACGCCTGCTCGCCAAGACCGACTCCCGCGACCGCGTCCAGCTCGTGCTCCTCGCCCTGGAGGCGGGACTGGGCTAGTCAGGAGGCGGGATCGGAGCTAGGCGGTCAGTCCTGCCAGCTCCTCCTCGAGGCGGAGGATCTCCTCCGCGACCTTCGCGCGTTCCTGCCCCGCGGACCGACGGAGCTGGAGGTCGACGACGGCCAGCACCTGGAGCTCGTCGAGCTGGAGGAGGTCCTCCAGCGCGGTCCTCGCCGCGTTCACCGAAGGAGCGTCGTGCACGACCTCGGCGACCTCCAGCCACCGACCGAGCGCGACCTCCACACCACGCAGGATGTGCACCTGGTCGCGGAGGCACTCGAGTCGCTCGGCGCGCTCCTCAGCCGGGTCGGGACGGCGGCGCAGGAACCTCATCCAGCCTCCTCCTCAGGCATCGTCCGAGGCTAGCGCAGCCGCCGCCGTCAGACCCAGGGATGACGTCAGGACCATCCCGCGCTCCGACGACCGGAGGGGGTCCGGATCCCTAGCGTCGTCGTCATGACGACCACCACCCACGCACCGATCGCGACGGCCGCCTCGGCCCGCGACCTCACCAAGACCTACGGCACGGGCGCTGCCGCCGTGCACGCCCTCGACGGCGTCGACGTCGACCTCGCGCCCGGACGGTTCACGGCCGTCATGGGACCGTCGGGCTCCGGCAAGTCGACGCTCATGCACTGCCTCGCCGGGCTCGACCGGCCCACCCGCGGCACGGTCACGGTCGACGGCGTCGACCTCACGCGGCTCGACGACGACCGGCTCACGCGCTTTCGCCGCGACCACCTCGGCTTCGTGTTCCAGGCGTTCAACCTGCTGCCGATGCTGACGGCCCGCCAGAACATCCTGCTGCCGCTCGAGCTCGCGGGCCGCCGGGTCGACGCGAACGTGTGCGACGACCTCGACACCGTCGTGTCCGTCCTCGGGCTCGGCGACCGGCTCGGGCACCGGCCCAGCGAGCTGTCCGGCGGCCAGCAGCAGCGGGTGGCCATCGCCCGCGCGCTCGTCAGCCAGGCGTCGATCGTCTTCGCCGACGAGCCGACCGGGAACCTCGACAGCGCCGCGTCGGCGGAAGTGCTGGCCTACCTGCGCCGCTCCGTGCGCGAGCTCGGCCGCACCGTCGTGATGGTCACGCACGAGATCGACGCCGCCGCCTACGCCGACGACGTCGTCGTGCTCGCCGACGGCCGCATCCGCTCGCACCTCGTGAGCCCGTCGCGCGCCGAGCTGGTCTCCGTCCTCGCCGGCAGCAGCCACCGGGACGCGTCGTGAGGACCGTGCTGCGCGCGTCGCTGCGCACCCACACCCGCCGGTACGTCGCCGCGTTCGTGGCCGTCATGGTCGCCGTCGGCTTCGTCATCGCCACCAACGCCGTCGGCTCGGCCGCGAAGTCGGGCCTGTCGGGCGAGGTCGAGCGCGCGTACCGCGGTGCCGACCTCGTCGTCGGCCAGGACGGCGGGCTCGACCGCAGCCAGGTGGCACCGGTCGAGCGCGCCGCGGCGGACCAGGGGGCCACCGCGGACGTCGTGGGCTCGGCGTTCACCACCGTCACCCGCGACGGGACGTCGCTCGGCCAGGACACGTCGGTGTCGACCGTCAGCCTCGAGCCCGAGCTGCGCCGCCAGACGATCGTGTCGGGACAGGCGCCCGCGGCCGACGGCCAGGCGCTCGTCGACCAGCGCACCGCGCAGGCGGACCGCATCCGAGTCGGCGACCGGCTCGTCATCGGGACGGACGGCGACCGGCGCACCGTGACCGTCGTCGGCGTCGCGAAGGCGACCAGCTACCTGTCGGCCGACGTGTACGTGCCGTGGTCGACGCTGTCGGCGCTGCCCGACGCGCTGGCCGACGCCGTCGTCGTCGACGCCTCGGGCGACCCGGCCGCCACGGCCGCGGCGCTCGCCCGTGTCACCGACGAGCCCGTCCGCACGCAGGGGGAGTACGTCGACGCCCGCGTGGTGGCGCTGAACCAGGGCTTCGACGCCATCGGCATCCTGCTCCTGCTGTTCGCGACGGTGGCCGGCTTCGTGGCCGTGCTCGTCATCGCCAACACGTTCACCATCCTGTTCGCCCAGCGCACGCGCGACCTCGCGCTGCTGCGCTGCGTGGGCGCGACCCGCCGGCAGGTGCTGCGCTCGGTGCGGGTCGAGTCCGTCGCGGTCGCGCTGCTCGCGTCGGCGCTCGGCGTCGTTGCCGGGGTCGGCGCAGGCTACGGCATCGTCGCCGCGGTGCGTGTCCTCAGCGACGCCAGCACGTTGGGCGCGGTCGCGCTGTCGCCCCTGTGGGTCGGGGGCGCCTTCGTCGGCGGGGTCGTGGTGACCGTGGCCGCGGCCTGGCTGCCCACCCGGCGCGTCGTGCGCGTGAGTCCGCTCGCGGCGCTCCGTCCCCACGACGCCGACGTGCTCAGCCGCGCCGGCGCCGCCCGGGTCGGTGTCGGCGTCGCCATGGTCGCCGCCGGAGCCGCAGCCCTCGCGGTCGCGGTGAGGACGTCGACGCTGCCGCCGCTGCTGGTCGGCGGCATGGTGACCTTCACGGGCGTGCTGCTGCTCGGGCCGGTCCTGGTCCCGGCGCTCCTGCGGCTGGCCGGACGCCTGCTCGGCGGGACCGGGCTGGCCACCCGGCTGGCGGCCGCCAACGCGGTCCGCAACCCGCGGCGCAGCGCCGCGACCACGGCGTCGCTGCTCGTCGGCGTCACGCTCGCCACGGCTGTCCTCACCGGCATGGCGAGCGCCCGCGGCGCCCTCGACGACGAGCTGGAGGTGCAGTACCCGGTCGACGTCGCGCTCACGGGCTCCTCGACCCTGCCCGACGACGCGCTCGACCGGGTCGGTCGACTCGACGGTGTCGCTCGGGCGAGCCTCGTGCCCGGGGTGCAAGCCGAGCTGCCGGGCGCGGGCGTCGTGCCGGTGCTGACCCCCAGCAGCGGGGTGCGCGAGCTGACCCGCGACCCGTCCACCGTCGAGCCGCCCCGCCTGACGGTCCTCATCCCCGGCACCGTCGCGACGACGATGGCCGACGGGATCCCCGAGCGGCTGCGGCTCACGCGCGACGGACGCAGCGTCGAGGTGGCCACGCGGGTCGTCGGGAGCGAGTGGGGCTCGGCCGTGGTGGCCGGACCGGGGGTCGTCGAGGCCCTCGGGGGTGACGCGACGCCGCAGGCCCTGTGGGTCCGCGCCGACGACGGAGCCGACACGGTGCGCCTCACGGGCGAGGTCGGTGCGGTGGCGCGGGAGCTCGACCTGGGCGTCTCGAGCACGCTGGACAGCCGCGCGTCGATCGAGAAGCAGCTCGACGTGCTCACCTGGGCGGTCCTCGGCCTCCTGGGGATCTCGGTGGCGATCGCGCTCGTCGGCATCGCGAACACCGTCGGGCTCTCGGTGCTCGAGCGGGGTCGGGAGCACGCGCTGCTGCGGGCGCTCGGCCTGACCCGTCGGGAGCTGCGTCGCATGCTCGCGGCCGAGGGACTGCTGCTCGCGCTGGTGGCCGCGGTGCTGGGCACCGTCGTCGGCGTCGCGTTCGGGTGGGTCGGCACCGTCTCGGTCGTGACGGCCGCGGTGCAGGACGTCCCGCTGGTGACGCCGTGGGGCGAGCTGGTTGCGGTGGTCGGCATCGCCGCCCTGGCCGGGCTGCTGGCCTGCGTCATCCCCGCCCGCCGGGCCGCGAAGGTCGCTCCTGCCGAGGGTCTCGTCCTCGACTGAGCCCTCGCACCCCGCTGAATGTGACGTTTCGGGCCCTGTTTCGGGGTTTTCGGGCCCCAAACGTCACAGTCAGCGGGGAGGGGGAGGGTCAGGGGCTGGTCAGCCGGCCCACCAGCCGCGGGAGGACCAGCCACCGTCGTCGCCGGGGCCGCTGCTGCCACCGCGGCGGGTGCCGAGGTAGGACTCGACGACGGCGACGCCGAGGTCGTCGAGCTCCGGCGCGACCACCGAGCCGTCGACCTGACGGGCCATCTGGTCGATGAAGCGGGCGAGCCCCGGGTCGTCGCCCAGGCGGAAGAACGTGGTGCGGGCGCCGAGCCGCATCGACGCCTCCAGCTCGCGCACCGACAGCGCGATGGTGACCGGGTGGGGCGGGTAGCTGAAGTACACCTCGCCCGAGGACTCCAGGTGCGACGTCGGCTCGCCGTCGGTGACGATGAGCAGCACCGGCTGGGCGTTGGGGTGCTTGCGGAAGTGCCGGTTGGCGAGCAGCAGCGCATGGTGCAGGTTGGTGCCCTTGGCGTACTGCGCGTCGAGCGCGGTGAGCTGCTCGATCTCCATCGTCTCGGCGTGCCGGCCGAAGGCGATCAGCTCGAGCGCGTCGCCGCGGAAGCGGGTGCTGACGAGCGTGTGCAGCGCGAGGGCGGTGCGCTTCATCGGCACCCAGCGGCCGTCCATCGCCATGGAGAACGACGTGTCGACGAGCAGCGCCACGCACGCCTGGGTGCGCTCCTCCGTCTCCTGCACCTCGACGTCGCCGATCTGCAGCCGCACGCCGTCGCGGGCCATCGACGCGGGCGACCCGCCCTCGCCGACCGTGCGGACGACGGCGTTGGTGACGGTGCGGGTGACGTCCCAGGGCTCCGTGTCGCCGAACTCCCAGGCGCGGGTGCCGCCGGACCGCTCCCCCGCGGCGCCCGACGCGCGCGTGTCGCGCTGGCCGCGACGGCCGGAGATGGCGCTCGCGACGTCGCGCAGCAGCGCCTTGCCCAGCTGTCGCATCGCCTTGGGCGTCAGGCGCAGCCGCCCGTCGGTACCGCGCTCCATGACACCGGACTCACGCAACGCCTGCTCCAGCTCCTTGAGGGTGCGCAGGTCGACGCCCGCGTCGTCGCCGAGCTGGCGCGACAAGGCCTCGAGGTCGACGTCGTCGAGGGTGGACCCCCGGTGCGACTGGGCGAGCTGCTCGGCGAGCGCGTCGAGGTCGGCGAGGTCCTGGAACACGCCGGTGCCATCGCCGAGCCCGAGGCCTTGGTCGCCGTCCATCGGCGTCGAGCCGCCCCAGTCCTCGCCGGGTCGCAGCGCCTGCAGGTTGCCGTCGAGCCGGTCGAGCGCCTCGGTGAGCTGCGGCGACCCGAACGCCTGGCTCGACAGCTGCATCAGCTCGCGCCGCTGCTCGGGCGTCATCGAGTTCATCATCCGCTGCGCCGCGGCCGACCGCTGCGCCAGGGCGTCGAGCAGCTCGTCGAGGTTCTGCGGACGTTCGGGGAAGTGCTGGCCGTGCTTGCCCATGAAGTCGTCGAAGTCGGCCTGCGTGTCGACGCCCTGCTGGCGCTTCTCGAGCAGCCCGTTGAGGTCGTCGAGCATCTCGTGGACGGCGGCGCGGTCGGCGTCGGTGGCGTTCTCGAGCGCGTCCTTCATGCCCGCGAACCGCTGGTCGAGCATCTCGCGACCGAGCAGGTCCTTGATGCGCTCGAAGTCCTCGCGTGCCTGCGAGCTCTGCCACTCATAGCCGTTCAGGTCGCGCACGGCGGCGGCGGGCGACGGGGACACGTTGTCGAGGGTCAGCTCGGCGAGGGCGCGGTCGCCGTCGTCGAGGTCGACGTCGCGGGCGAGCTGCTTGCGCTCCTCGAGGAGCGCGCGGTCGAGCAGCTCGCGCACCTCGCGCAGCGTGCCGTCGAGGGCGTGCTGACCGACCAGCTCGCGACGTCTCTCGGCGACCCGCCGGGCGAGGTCGTCGAGGCCGCGCTGGTCGGCACCGCCGCGCCGCAGGAACTCCTGGAGCGCGTGGTCGGGCGAGTAGCCGGCCATGACGTCCTCGCCGATGGCGTCGAGCGCCTCGCGGACGTCGACGGGCGGGGCCAGCGGGTCCGGCCCGTCGACGTACGCGCCGTACCGGGAGGCACGGCTCAGGCGACGGTTCTGGCGACTCACGAGCTCACCCGTAGACCGTCTCGCCGCCGGCCGAGTCCTTGCTGATCCGCCGGGCGAGGAACAGGCCCTCGAGAGCCAGCTCGATGGCACTGGCCCGCTCGCCGTCGTTGCCCCCGTTCTCGACGCCGACGCCGACGCGGTCGCAGACCTGGTCGTAGACGTCGGACTCGCCGAGCTGGGGGAGGCCGGCGAGGAAGTCGCGGGCGCTCACCTGCTCGCCGGTGGCCACGAGCGAGCCGCCCTCGAGCGCCTCCACGAGCACCCCGAAGTCGATGCCGGTGAACAGCCCGCGCACCGTCTCGGCGGTGGCCGTGCGCAGGAGGTGGTCGAGGACGAGGTCCTCGCGGCCCTCCTCGCCGGACTCGAACTCGATCTTGCCGCCGAGCACGTCGACGGCGGTCTCGAGGTCGACGGGTCGAGCGACGGCGTCGGGCTCGCCCTGGCGGGTGGCCCGGTGCAGGGCCGCGGCGGCGATGGTCTCGGCACCGGCGATCGCGAAGCGGGCGCTGACGCCGCTGCGCTGGTCGACCGCCGACGACTCGCGCAGCGCGCGCGTGAAGCGGGCGAGGACCTCGATCAGCTGGTCGGGCACGGTCGCGACGAGGTCGGCCTCCTGGCGGATGACGGCGATCTCGTCGACGAGCTGCGTCGGGTAGTGGGTGCGGATCTCGGCGCCGAACCGGTCCTTCAGCGGGGTGATGATGCGTCCGCGGTTGGTGTAGTCCTCGGGGTTGGCGCTGGCGACGACGAGCACGTCGAGCGGCAGCCGCAGCACGTACCCGCGGATCTGGATGTCGCGCTCCTCCATGACGTTGAGCATCGCGACCTGGATCCGCTCGGCGAGGTCGGGCAGCTCGTTGATGGCGACGATGCCGCCGTGGCTGCGCGGGATGAGCCCGAAGTGGATGGTCTCGGGGTCGCCGAGGCTGCGTCCTTCGGCGACCTTCATCGGGTCGACGTCGCCGATGAGGTCGGCGACGCTCGTGTCGGGCGTGGCCAGCTTCTCGGCGTAGCGCTCGTCGCGGTGGCGCCACCGGACCGGCAGGTCGTCGCCGAGCTCCTCGGCACGACGGATGCTGGCCACGGTGATCGGCGCGTACGGGTGCTCGCCGAGCTCGGAGCCGTCGATGACCGGGGTCCACTCGTCGAGCAGCCCGACCATGGTGCGCAGGAGGCGGGTCTTGCCCTGGCCGCGCTCGCCGAGGAGCACGACGTCGTGGCCGGCGATGAGCGCCCGCTCGAGCTGCGGGACCACGGTGTCCTCGAAGCCGTGCAGCCCGGGCCACGGGTCGCGGCCCTCGGCGAGCGCGGCGAGCAGGTTGTCGCGGATCTCCGTGCGCAGCGGCTTGTGCGCGTGTCCGCTGGCGCGCAGGGCGCCGACGGTGTCGATGGTCGGGCGTGGCGTGGTGGCAGCCATGGTGTCCTCAGGCATCGATGCTCGACAGGTCTCCGTAGCGGTCGCCGCGGACGGCGTCGCGGGGCACGGCCGTCTCGAGGTCCTCGACGACGTCGGACGTCAGCTCGACCTCCAGGGCGCCGTGGTTCTCCTCGAGGTAGGCCACCCGCTTGGTGCCGGGGATGGGCGCGACGCCGACGCCGTCGCGGCCTGAGCGGCTGAGCACCCAGGCGAGCGCGAGCTGGCCGGGCGTGCAGCCGAGCCGCTCAGCGATCTCGCGCACCTTGGCGACGAGCTGCAGGTTCGACTGCAGCGCCTCGCCCTGGAAGCGCGGGAAGTACGCGGTGGTCCGGGAGTCGGACTCCTCGAGATCGGTCTCGGCGGTGATCGCGCCGGTCAGCAGCCCACGCCCGAGCGGCGAGTAGGGCACGAGACCGATGCCGAGCTCGCTGAGGACGCCCCAGATCTCGTCCTCGAGGTGACGCGTGAACAGGGAGTACTCGGTCTGCAGCGCGGTGATCGGGTGCACCGCGTGCGCGCGGCGGATGGTCTCGGCCGAGGCCTCCGAGAGGCCGAGGTGACGCACCTTGCCGGCCTGCACGAGCTCGGCCATCGCGCCGACGGTCTCCTCGATGGGGACGGTCTTGTCGACGCGGTGCTGGTAGTAGAGGTCGATGTGGTCGACGCCGAGACGCTGCAGCGACGCGTCGCACGCGGACCGCACGTACTCGGGCTTGCCGTTGACCCCGAGGCGGGTGCCGTCGGGCAGCCGCTCGTTGCCGAACTTGGTGGCCAGCTGCACGGCGTCGCGACCCTGGCTGCTGGAGGCGATGGCCGAGCCGACCAGCTGCTCGTTGGTGAAGGGGCCGTACATGTCGGCCGTGTCGAGGAAGGTGACGCCGAGGTCGAGCGCGCGGTGGATGGTGCGCGTTGCCTCGGACTCGTCGCGGGTGCCGTAGAACTCGCTCATGCCCATGCAGCCGAGCCCCAGCGGCGAGACGTCGAGCGGCGCGGTGGTGCCGAGCGTGGTGTGCGTCGTGGTCATGAGTCCAGTCAACTCCTGCCCGGCAAGGTTGCACCTCGGGACGACCAGCCGGTGGACGGCGGGCCCGGGCCACGGGGCTGGTCGGCGGGGCTGGGGCGTCAGGCCCGCGACGACCGCATGCCCTCGCGCTGCTGCAGGGCTGGGTCGGCGCGTAGCGCGGCGTACTCCGCCGACTCCACGGGCACGAGCGCGACCCGGCCCTGGGCGTCGTGGTGCACGCCCCAGCCGTACCGCTTGACGAGGGGCGAGGCGCGCAGGCAGGGCTGGCCCTTGGCGAAGAAGGTCTCGCGGTCGATGCCGCGTCGCTCGCCTTGCGAGAGGTAGACGACGTCGTCGGACGTGTACCGGTAGGGCGCGTCGGCCAGGAGGTCGTACTGCAGCCGCGCGACGCTCGGCGTGGCTCGTTCGGGCGGCACCTGCGCCGACGTCGCGGGACAGTCGGGCGCCACCGAGGTGAAGGTGTCGTGGTTGTTCGTGGTCTGCACGGCGTCCTCCCAGGGGCTCGCTGCCCTCATCGTGCACCCGCCCACCGACGGGAATCCACCCTCAGGCGCGAGGGGCCCAGGCGGGGTCGCGTCCGATGAAGCCGACGAACCGGTCCTGCACCGACGCGTCGTCGGGGACGGGAACGGCCGGGCCGTACTGGCCGGACCCGCGCAGCATGTCCTCGATGGGCGCCATGCCGGCGAGCATGGCGGCGCAACGGTCGGGGTCGAGCTCGACGTCCTGCCCGCTGGTGCGGGCGAGGTCCCACGTGTGCATGAAGACGTCGGCCGTGTAGAACTGCGCGACCGCCTGGTCGAGCGGGTGCGTGCCGACGTGCGGGTGGGTGAAGGGTCGGTCGGCGTCGGGGGCGTCGAGGAGCGCCTGCACCGCGTCCGCGTGGTCGCGCCAGGCCTCGGCGGGGTCGGCCGGTCGCGGGTCGGCCGTGCCGAGCGCGACGCCGCCGGCGGACAGGAACGCCGGCAGCCAGGTCACCAGGTGCTCGACGACGTCGCGGGCAGTCCAGCCCTCGACCGGCGCGGGCGCGTCCCAGTCGGCCACCGCGTCGGCGACGGCGGTGAACCCGGCGGCGACGTGCCGGTGGTCGGCGGACGGTGTGCTCATGGCGGCCCACGCTAGACCGCGGACGGGGTCGTGGCCATACTGCGGCCATGAGCCCCGACGACGTCGATCCGCTGCTGGCCGGGCGCGCCGGGCTGGGCTACGCCGAGCTGGACGACTGCGCGCGCCGGCTGCGCGACCTCCTGGTCACCACGGCCGAGCGGCAGATCGGCAGGCCCCTGCTGCACGAGTTCGCCATCGACGTCGACACCGACCCGGTCCTGAGACTCAGCCCACCCGACGGGTACCGCCGACCTGCGGCCGGTGCCGTGTCGGTGCGCGTCGTGGTGCAGTCGCGCACGTCGAGCGCGGCACGGCTCGGCCTGCGGGTCACCGTGTGGCCGGCGCTCGGCGGGGCCGACGTCGTCGACCTGCTGGTGGTGCGCGAGGGCGCCGCCGCGCCCGACGGTCACCTGCTCGAGGTGCGGGTCGACGAGGTGCACCCGGCGCCGACCGAGAGCCTGCAGCGACGGGTCAGCGACGTCGTGGCACGGCAGGTCGCGCTCGTCGTGAGCGACCTCAACATCGCGATGCAGCGCAACCTCGCCAACCCCGACTGGGACGGCGGCGAGCTCGGCTGAGGGCCTCACCGAGCGCAGTCCTGGACGGACGACTAGGTTGTCCGTCATGCGCCTCCTCGACCGCGCCCCCGTGCGCGCCCTCCTCGTCGCCGCCACCGCCACCGTCGTCCTGACCGCCTGCGGCGGCACCGACTCCGACTCCGACTCCTCGGGCTCCTCGTCCTCCTCCGCCAGCTCCTCGACCGACGGGGGCGACTCCTCCGCCCCTGCCCCCACGGCCAAGCCCGCGGACGGCGACCGCGTCGAGGCCGACGGCTTCAGCTACGCGGTGCCCGAGGGCTGGAAGGAGAACAAGAACGGGGCAGGTGCCGCCCTGAGCCTCGCGATCGACGTGACCGACAAGGACGGCTTCGCCGACAACGTCAACGTCGTCTCCGACCCGACGATCGTCAACGTCAAGGGCAAGCAGCTCGAGGACGCGCTCGTCAAGGTGCTGAAGAACGCGAACGCCCAGGAGATCGAGGTGCGCGACCCGCTCACGATCGACGGCCAGGAGGCCGTGCACACCACCGCGCTGTTCAACCTCAACGGCAACGAGTACCGCGTCGAGCAGTACACGCTCGCCGTCGACGGCAAGGGCTACGTGATCACGTTCTCCCACAACAAGGACCTGTCGGAGGCCGACCGCGACGCCGTCGACCAGTCGATCCTCGCCAGCTGGTCCTGGGCCTGACGCTCAGCGACCGCAGACGGCCGACCCGGCCGTGCACGCAGGGCAGCGCACCATCTGCCGCACGCACGCCGGGTCCGCGCAGTCGACGACGTCGCGACTCGGCGTGCCGCACGTGTCGCAGCGGCCCACGACCTTCGCATCGGGGCTGAACTCGACCGTCGTGCGGCCGTCGAAGACGTACATCGACCCCTCCCAGAGCCCGGTGTCGCCGTACGCCTCGCCGTAGCGGTGGATGCCGCCGTCGAGCTGGTACACGCGCTGGAACCCGCGGCTGCGCATGAGCGGGGTGAGCACCTCGCAGCGGATGCCGCCCGTGCAGTACGTGACCACGGGTCGGTCCTTCAGGTCGTCATAGGCGCCGGAGTCGAGCAGCTCGACGAACTCGCGGGTGGTCTCGACGTCGGGACGCACGGCGCCGGCGAAGCGGCCGACCTCGGACTCGATGCGGTTGCGCCCGTCGAAGAAGACGACGTCCTCCGCCTCGACCAGCGCGTGCAGCGCCTCGGGGCTGAGGTGCTCGCCGCCGCCGACCACGCCGTGCGCGTCGACGTCCAGCTCGTCGGGGGCGCCGAACGTGACGACCTCCTCGCGCACCTTGACCGAGAGTCGCGGGAACAGCGCCGTCGTGACGCCGTCGTCGAGCGCGCGCCCCGCCGACCACTTCACGTCGGCGCCGCGGAACGGCGCGTACTCGCGCAGGCCCCGGACGTAGCGCTTGAGGGCGTCGAGGTCGCCGCCCAAGGTCGCGTTGATGCCGTGGGAGGACACGATGACCCGCCCGCGCAGCCCCAGCGACCCGGCCAGGCTCAGCTGCCACACGCGGATCGCGTCGGGGTCGGGCACGGGGGTGAAGACGTAGAACAGGATCACCTTCGGCACGGCCACGTCGACGATTGTCCCTGACGGGCCGCGCGGCTCAGAGCAGCCAGGTCTCCTGCGCCTCGGGGTCCCAGCGACGCACACCGCCGACGCGACCCTCGCGCTCTCGCCCGACGTCGGCCAGCGCGCGTGCAGGTCGAGCAGCCCGGCGGACACCACGACGGAACGCGCCAGGACGCAACGGCCGGAGCGTCCGGGGAGGACGAGCAGGCCCCCGAGCCGCACGGTCGGGAGGTCGGCCGGCAGCGCGCCAGGGAGACGGGCGTCGGCGTCGGCACCGATCCGTTCGGCGACGGCGAGCGTGACGTGCGGAGCGTTCGAGGCGCCCGTGTGCCGGGCCTGGCTGGGAAGCCCCGCCTCGAGGAGCCGCGCCCACTCCTCCCGGACGCTCGCGTCGAGCACCGGGTCGAGCAGGGCCTCCACGGACTGCAGCACGGGCCCAGCGTGGCACGCTGGAGCGGTGACCGCGCTGCACGAGCTCGACGCCCACGCGATGGCCGACGCGATGGCGGCCGGTGAGACCACCTCGGTCGAGCTGGTCGAGCACCACCTCGCCCGCGTGGAGCAGCACGACGCGACGCTCGGCGCGTTCGTGACGGTCACCGCGGACGCCGCGCTGGAGGCCGCGCAGGCCGCCGACGCGCGCCGACGCTCGACGTCGGCCCGCGACCTGCCGCCGTTCCTCGGTGTGCCCACGGCGTTCAAGGACCTCACCCCGACGGCCGGCGTGCGCACCACGCTCGGGTCGCGGCTCATGGCCGACCACGTGCCCGACGTCGACGCGCACGTCGTGACGCTCGTGCAGCTGGCGGGGTTCGTGAGCCTGGGCAAGACCAACACGCCCGAGATGGGGCTGTCGTCGTACACCGACAACGACCTCGTGGGCCCCGCGCGCACGCCCTGGGACCCGACGCGGACGGCGGGCGGGTCGTCCGGTGGCGCCGCTGCGGCCGTGGCCGCGGGGCTCGTGCCCCTCGCGCAGGGCAGCGACGGCGGCGGATCGATCCGCATCCCGTCGAGCTGCTGTGGCGTCTTCGGGTTCAAGCGCCGCCTGGACCGCGCGCCGCCCGGAGCGCCTGCGGATCGCGCGTTGGGTCGACCCGTACCTGCCCGGCGTGACGGCGTCGGCGTCGTCCGTGCAGGCGTGGGAGCACGCGACCGACGTGCTGCGCTCCCTGGGTCACGAGGTCGTGGACGTGCAGAACCCGTTCCCACCCGCGTTGGAGCCGCAGTTCAACGTCGTCTGGTCCAGCGGCATGGCGGCGGCCCCGATCCCCGACGCCGCCCTCGACCTGCTGCGTCCGACGACCCGCTACTGGCTGGAGCGGGGGCGCACGTACAGCGCAGCCGAGCTCGCGCGGGCGATCCAGTTCCTCGAGGCGACCACCCGCGACGTCGTGACGTCCATGGCCGGGTTCGACGCCTGGCTCACCCCGACCCTCGCGCTGCCGCCGCAGCCGGTCGCGTGGTTCACGGAGTCCGGCGACCCCGCCGAGGACCACCGCCGCGAGCTCGACTTCACGCCCTACACCGCCGTCTACAACATGGCGGGCGTCCCCGCCGCGAGCCTGCCGCTGTCCGTGGTCGACGGGCTGCCCGTCGGCGTCATGCTCGCCGGCCGTCCCGGCGAGGACGGTCCGCTGCTCTCCCTGTGCGCCCAGGTCGAGCAGGCGGACCCGTGGCACGACCGGCTCCCCCCACGGCGGTAGGTGGCCTGCGGAACACGGGTGGGCGGTAGGTCTCGCGCGTCATCGACCATCGATGACGCGCGCCAGCGCCCGCTGGAGGAGGTTCCGCGCGTCACCTACCGCCCAGGGGCTAGCGGACGACGCCCGTCCGGGCCGACGTGCGGGTGAGGGTCGTGTAGCCGCTCTTGCGGCCCGTCACCTGCACCGTGACCCGCTTGCCGCGCAGGCTGCGTGGCACGACGAACGTCGACGCGGTGGCGCCCTTGACGGCGGTGCCGTTGGCGAGCCAGCGGTAGGAGAACGTCGTCCCCGAGGTCCACGTGCCGCGCACGACCGACAGACGACGACCGACGACCGCCGTGCCCGACACCTTGGGCGCCGACGCCGTCAGCGTGCCTGCCGCGACCGCGGCGGAGGGGCCGGAGATGGCCGACGCCGTCTCGTAGCCGTCGCGCGTGCCGGTGACCCGCACCGTGATCCGGTCGCCGACCGTCGCGGCGCCAGGCGTGAAGGTCCTGGAGGTGGCACCCGCCACGGGGGCGTCGTCGGCGAGCCACTGGTAGGTGAACGTCGTGCCCGGCGCCCACGATCCGACGTCGACACCGAGGGCCACCCCCACCTTGGCGGTGCCGGTGACCGCCGGGCGCCCGGCGATGGTGGCGCCCGCAGCCACCGCGGTCGTCGGCTCCGACGTCGCCGACGCGGTGTCGTAGCCGCTCCGCTCTCCGGTGACCGTGACCGTCATCCGCGCACCCCGCTGCGCCGGACCCGGCGTGAAGGTGTCGGTGGTGGCGTCCGCGACGGGCGATCCGTCGGCCAGCCACTGGTAGGTGAGCATCGTGCCGGAGGCCCACGTGCCGGGGTCTGCCCGCAGCGGGCGTCCGACGGTCGGGTCGCCCGAGACCGTCGGCGTCCCGGCCACCTGGGTGCCGGTGGCCACCCGGTCCGTCGGGGCCGAGGTCGCCGAGGACGTGTCGTAGCCCGGCCGCGCGCCCGTCACGGTGACCGTGACCCGCGCACCCTGCTGCACGGGGCCGGGCGTGAACGTCGCGCCCGTGGCGCCCGTGACCGGCGAGCCGTCCGCCAGCCACTGGTAGGTGAAGGTCGTGCCCGGACCCCACGAGCCGACGTCGACGCCCAGCTGCTCCCCGACCCTCGGCGTGCCCGTGACCGTGGGGGCGCCGGCCGTCGTGGCGCCCGCGGCGACCCGCTCCGTCGGCTGCGAGGTGCGCGACGTCGTGATGTAGCCGTCCTTGGTGCCGGTCACGGTGAGTGTGATCGCGTCGTCCAGCTGCGCCACGGTGGGGGTGAAGGTGCTCGTCGTCGCGGCCGGCACGTCGACACCGCCGGCGGACCACTGGTAGGTCAGCGTCGTCCCGGCCGTCCAGGAGCCTGCGCGTCCCGTGAGCGGGGAGCCGACCCGGGCCGCCCCCTCCACCGTGGGCGTCGACGCGTCGAGCACGCCTGCGGCCACCGCCGGCGTGGGGGCCGACTCCCTGGTCGCCGACCGGTAGCCGTTGCGCGAGCCGGTGACGCGCACGGTGATCGTCCGCCCCAGCTGACCCTTCGTCGGCACGAACGTCGACGCGGTCGCGCCCTGGACCGCGGTCCCGCCCGCAAACCACTGGTAGGCGAACGTCGTGCCCGTCGTCCACGAGCCGGGCTGCGCGGTGAGCGTGGCGCCCACCCGCGGGGTGCCCTCGACCACCGGCGTCGACGTCGCGAGGTCGGCGAGCACCGGCCCGTTGGTGACGGTGACGACGGCGCTCTCGGCGCCCACGGAGTCGACGCGCACCGACACGTCGCCGGCGGTGTAGGTCTGGCCCGCCTGGCGCGACCCGTGGGCCACGGTGCCGTCGGCGCGTGGACGCAGCAGGGTGCTGCCCGTCGAGCCCGTCGTGCGGGTGCTCACCGTGACGCCCCGCGGGTACTTGCGGGTGCCGCTCACCGACGCGTTCGGCTCGAGCCGGTAGTAGCTCCGGGCGTCGCGGCCGCCTCCCGACCGGTACTCGACCCAGTGGCTCGTGCCGTCGGGCGAGCGCCCCTCCATGCCCCGCAAGCCGGTGCTGCTGCCGCGCGCGGCGAGGGTGCGGGTGACGGACGTACCGGACCCGACGACCTCGACCTCGCCGGTGTCGAGGAGCCCGAGCTGCGCGCGGTACTCGCTCTCGAGCGCGGGCGGGTCGAGGCTCTGGCTGGAGCCGATCGCGAGACCCATCGGGCTGTAGAGGTCCCAGTACTCGCCGCCCTGGCCGTCCAGGCTCTCGAGGTTCGCGTGGTTGAGGCCGAGGTTGTGCCCGACCTCGTGCGCGAACGTGGCCGTGAAGATCGACGCCGACTCCTTCTGCGTCGACGACCCGCCGTCGTCCATGCCGCGCCCCACCGTGCCGACGCCGACGCCGTTGCACGTGTCGTCGACGACGACCAGCAGGTGGTTGCCGGGCTGGTCGAACGTGCCGTCGGGGAACCGGCGGCCGGCCTCGCTCCAGAGCGTCCACGGGTTGGCGAAGCCGCAGCGCTGCGTCGCGTCGAGCGCGCTGTCGTACCGGACGGTCGAGGCCGTGCCGAAGCTCGTGCCGGACTCCTCGCTCCACCAGCGGGTGCCGCCGTCGACGCGCGCCTGGATGGTCGCGTCGGAGTCGACGGACGCGCCGCTGTTGCCCACCACGGCCACGTAGACCCGGTGCGGTGCCCGCGCGGCGGCTGCCTCGGCGGTGTCCACCTGCGCGGTACGCACCTGCACGGGCTCGGTCGGGGTGCCGTCGAGCGCGGCGTCGAGCACCGGGCCGTCGACGAGCTCGGCCACCACGGTCGACCCGACGACGTCGGGGGCGTCGAGGTCGAGGTCGACCGGCACGTGCGTGCCGTCGGCGAGCACGATGAGCGGCTGGCCGCCGGTGCGGTCGTGGCCGGCGTGCGGGTCGCTGCCGGTCGAGACCGGCGCTGCGGGCTCGGTCACGACCTCGCGCAGCACGCCCCGGACCCGGGTGGTGTCGGTACCGGCGAGCGTCGGGTCGGTGTAGGTGACGTCGTCCCCCGACGTCCGCACGGTCGGCTCTGCCGCCCGCGCCGACGCCGGCACCGTCACGAGGACCGCGCCCACGAGCACGCCGACGACCACCGATGCACGACGACGCATCGCCGACCTCCACTCCCTCACCGACCGCCACCGGTCGGCGCTCCCGGACCCACCGTAGGCCGAAAGTCCCGGGACCGGAGGGGTTTTCGACCGGGTGGTCGGTCCCCGCCCCCGAGGAGGGGCGCCGGAGGATCAGGCGCGCGCGGTGAGGACCACGGGGTCGCCGTCGGTGACGGCGATGGTGTGCTCGCTGTGCGCGCCGCGCGAGCCGTCGGCGCTGCGGATCGTCCAGCCGTCGGGATCCATGACGATCTCGTCGGTCGACTGCAGGAACCACGGCTCGATGGCCACGACGAGGCCGGGGTCGAGCCGGACGCCACGGCCGGGCCGCCCGTCGTTCGGCAGGTGCAGGTCGCCGTGCATGGTGCGCCCGACGCTGTGGCCGCCGAACTGGGTGTTCACGAGCAGGCCGTGCGACCGCGCGACCCCGCCGATCGCGGCGCTGATGTCGCCGAGCCGGTTGCCGGCGCGCGCCGCGTCGATCCCGGCCGCGAGCGCCTCCTCGGTGGCGGCGATGAGGGCGAGGTCCTCCTCGCGGGGCGTGCCCACCACGATGCTGACCGCGGAGTCGCCGACCCAGCCGTCGACCGAGCAGGCGAAGTCGAAGCTGACGAGGTCGCCGTCCTTCAGCCGGTAGCGGTGCGGCAGCCCGTGCAGGACGGCGTCGTTGACCGACGTGCACAGCACCTTGCCGAAGGGCCCGCGCCCGAACGAGGGTGCATAGTCGATGTAGCAGGACTCGGCGCCGCGCTCGCGGATCATGCGGTGCGCGAGCGCGTCGAGGTCGAGCAGGTCGACACCGACGTCGGCGGCGTCGACGAGGGCGGTCAGGACCTCGCCGACGAACTGTCCGGCGGCGTCTTCCCTAGCGTCAGCACGTCGAGGGGGACGGCCCGACGTCCCCCGGCTCTGGAGGAATTCTTCTCGTGACGATCTCGCCCGAACGCCCCCTGCTCCCCGTCGTCCCGCTCACCGGCGACGTCGAGGGCTGCTCCCCCACCGCCCCCTGTGCGTCCGGCCGCGCGGCCATGACGTGTCTCTACCGCTGCGGCGACGCGTGCTCCCACGACGCGCCCAACACGTCGTCGAACGAGACCTTCGCCGACGTCATGGCGCAGGTCGCCAGCCGCCGCGGCGTCCTGCGCGCCGGTGCCGTCATCGGTGCCGCCACGGCCGCCACCGCCGCGTTCGCCGGCCCGGTGGCCGCCGCCCCGGTCAGCCTGCCCTCCGCCCAGCGCGGCCCCGCGTCGACGACCGCGAAGAAGGGCCCGTTCGGGCTGCGCTTCCGGCCCGTCGCCCCGAACACCGCCGACGCCCTCACCGTGCCCGAGGGCTACACGCAGGACGTCGTCATCCGCTGGGGCGACCCGCTGTTCAAGGACTCGCCGCGCTGGTCGCCGACCACGCAGAGCGGTGCCGCGCAGCGTCGCCAGTTCGGCTTCAACAACGACTTCCTCGCCCTGCTCCCGCTCGCACGCGGCACGCAGCTGCTCGTGGCCAACCACGAGTACACGACCGAGGAGATGATGTACCCCGGCTACGACCCGGCCAACCCGACCAAGGAGCAGGTCGAGACGTCGTGGGCCGCGCACGGCCTGTCCGTCGTCACGGTGCAGGAGACCCGCTCGGGCTCGCTGAAGCCGGTCGTCGGCCACCGCCTCAACCGGCGGTTCCACACGCAGTCGCGGTTCGTGCTGACCGGGCCCGTCGCCGGGCACGCGCTCGTCCGCACGAAGGCCGACCCGAAGGGCCGCACGGTGCTGGGCACGCTGAACAACTGCTCCGGCGGCACCACCCCCTGGGGCACCTGGCTGACCGCGGAGGAGAACTTCAACCAGTACTTCGCCAACGCCGCGCAGGTCAGCGACCCGACGACGGCGCAGCGCCTCGCCCGCTACGGCGTGTCCGGCAACGCCACGACCCGCCAGTGGGAGAAGTTCGACGAGCGCTTCGACCTGACCGTCGAGCCGAACGAGGTCAACCGCTTCGGGTGGATCGTCGAGATCGACCCCTACGACCCGACGTCGACCCCGCGCAAGCGCACCGCCCTCGGCCGCTTCAAGCACGAGGCGGCGCAGCCGCGCATCACGAAGGACGGTCGCGTCGCGGTGTACATGGGCGACGACGAGCGCTTCGACTACCTCTACAAGTTCGTGTCGCGCGACAAGGTCAAGAAGGGCACCTCGCGTGCGGCGAAGCGCCACAACGACACGCTGCTCGACCACGGCACGCTCTACGTCGCCCGGCTGACCGGTGACTCCCCGTCGGCGCAGATCGACGGCTCGGGCACGCTGCCGAAGGACGGCGAGTTCGACGGCTCGGGCGCCTGGATCCCGCTCGTGAGCGGCGACCGCTCGTTCGTGCAGGGCTTCACCGCCGAGGAGGTGCTCCTGTTCACGCGCCTGGCCGCCGACCAGGTCGGCGCCACGAAGATGGACCGCCCGGAGGACGTCGAGCCGAGCCCGGTGAGCGGCAAGGTCTACGTCGCCCTGACGAACAACTCCAACCGCGGCGCGTCCGGCAAGGCCGGCCCCGACGAGGCCAACCCGCGCAAGGCCAACAAGAACGGCCACGTGCTGGAGCTGACGGAGCGTCGCAACGACAGCGCGTCGACCCGTTTCGAGTGGAACCTGCTGCTCGTCTGCGGTGACCCGAACGACGCGTCGACGTACTTCGGCGGCTACGACAAGTCGCAGGTCTCGCCGATCTCCTGCCCCGACAACGTCGCGTTCGACCGGCACGGGAACCTGTGGATCTCCACGGACGGCAACGCGCTCGGCTCGAACGACGGCCTGTTCGGCGTGGCGGTGGAGGGTCGTGACCGCGGCCTGACCCGCCAGTTCCTCACGGTGCCGTTCGGTGCGGAGACCTGCGGTCCGGTCGTGCAGCGCAAGCGCGTCCTGGTCTGCGTCCAGCACCCGGGCGAGAAGGACGGCGCCACCGCGGACGCGCCGGCGTCCCACTGGCCCGACGGCGGCACCTCCCTGCCCCGTCCGGCGATCGCCCTCGTCCGACGCAAGGACGGCGGCGACATCGGCGCCTGATCTCCCACCGGCGCCGAGCACGACGCCCCGCCCGGGTCACGGGCGGGGCGTCGTCGCGTCAGGGGGCGAGGGTCGGGACTCAGCCCAGGCTGCGGCGTGCTGTCGTCATCTGGTGGCAGACGACGGCGGCGACGAGGGCGGCCGTGCCGAGCGTCGCGAGGGCGTGCGCGCCCAGCAGCGCGCCCTCGGGTGCGGAGAAGACGGCCGACGTCAGCGCGGCACCGCCGACCAGCGACGCAGCGGCCGCGGCGTGCACCAGCGGGGTGCGCTGCTCGGAGGCGACCGTCGCCCACGCCTGGTAGCAGATGCCGGCGACGACGAGGGCCGCCACGACGAGCAGGACGCGGCCCGGCAGGACGAAGCCGTCGGGCCACGGGACGTCGCCCAGCACGTCGGTGACGTAGAGCGCCAGCACGACGAGCTCGGCGAGGGCGGGCACCACGAGGCCGGGTCCGATCTTCATGGCCGCGACCCTACCCACCCCGCCCGCCGACCCCGCAGCCCTGGCCCCTCACCGCGTTCTGCGGACCTGGTGACGGTTTGTCCGGCGGAAACCGTCACCAAGTCCGCAGAACGCGGAGATCGGGGGATCAGGACTCGAGGGTGCGGCGGTAGCGCTGCATGCCGGCGACCCAGCGGTCGGGGTCGGACGCCTTCTGGGCCCACATCGTGGCGACCTCGGGGTGGGGCAGGGCCTGGAAGCGGCCGGCCTCGACCGCGTCGAGGATCGTGGCGGCGACGTCGGACGCGTCGAGCGCCTCGCCCGCCGACGTGACCGCCCGCATGCCGAGACGCGCGTCGGTGTCGGTCGACGTCTCGCCCTCCTCGAGCATCGCCGTGCGCACGCCCATCGGGCAGGCCGTCGTCACCTGGACGCCGCGGTCGCCGTAGGTGGCCGCCAGCCACTCGGCGAAGCCGACGGCGGCGTGCTTGGTCACCGAGTAGGTGGGCGAGCCCAGCTGGGTCAGCAGCCCCGCCGCCGACGCCACGCTCACGAAGCAGCCCGCCGGGCCGTCCGTCGCGCCCCGCTCCAGCCACTGCGGCACGAGCGCCCGCGCCGCCGCCACGTGGGCCATGACGTTGACCTCCCACGACGCCGCCCAGTCCTGCGGCGACGCGTCGAGGCCGAAGCCCTGGAAGACGCCGGCGTTCGCGACGTAGAGGTCGACGGGGGCCGGCGACGTCTGCAGCACGGCGTCGACGCCGATCTGCGCCGTCACGTCGGCCGCCCGGTGCAGCACCCGCTCGCCGAACTCCTCGCCCAGCGCCGAGGCCGCGTCGGCGAGCCGGTCGCCGTCGAGGTCGGCCAGCACGACCGAGGCGGCACCGCGCTCGAGCAGCGCCCGCGCCACCGCGAGGCCGATGCCCCCGGCCGCGCCGGTGACGACGGCGGTCGCGCCCTCCACCCTCATCCGCGAGCCGCGTACTTCTTCAGCTCGGCGCGCGCGAGCGAGGCCTTGTGCACCTCGTCGGGCCCGTCGGCGAAGCGCAGGGTGCGGATGCCGGCGAACATCTCCGCGAGCGGGAAGTCCTGGCTGAGGCCGCCGGCGCCGTGCACCTGGATGGCCTTGTCGAGGATCCACTCGACCGTCTGGGGCGTGGCGATCTTGATCGCCTGGATCTCCTTGTGGGCGCCGCGGTTGCCGACGGTGTCCATGAGCCACGCGGTCTTGAGCGTCAGCAGGCGCAGCTGCTCGAGCCGCACGCGCGACTCGGCGATCCAGTCCTGCACCACACCCTGCTGGGCGATCGGCTTGCCGAACGTGGTGCGGCTCAGCGCCCGCTCGCACATGTACTCGACGGCGCGCTCGGCGATGCCGATCGAGCGCATGCAGTGGTGGATCCGGCCGGGCCCGAGACGGGCCTGGGCGATCGCGAAGCCCTCGCCCTCGCCGCCGATGAGGTTCGACGCGGGCACGCGGACGTCGGTGAACCGCAGCTCGGCGTGCCCGCCGTGGTCGCGGTCGTGGTAGCCGAAGACGTGCATGCCGCGCACGACCTCGAGGCCCGGGGTGTCACGCGGGACGAGGATCATCGACTGCTGGCGGTGCCGCTCGGCCGACGGGTCGGTCTTGCCCATGACGATGAAGACCCGGCAGTTGGGGTTCATCGCGCCGGTGATCCACCACTTGCGACCGTTGATGACGTACTCGTCGCCGTCGCGGACGATCGAGAGCCCGATGTTGGTCGCGTCGGAGGAGGCGACGTCGGGCTCGGTCATCGCGAACGCCGAGCGGATCTGGCCGTCGAGCAGCGGACGCAGCCACTGCTCCTTCTGCTCGGGGGTGCCGAACATGGTCAGCACCTCCATGTTGCCCGTGTCGGGCGCGGCGCAGTTGAGCGCGGCCGGCGCGAGCTGGATGGAGCGGCCGGTGATCTCGGCGAGCGGCGCGTACTGCAGGTTGGTCAGGCCGCCCTCCTCCGGGTGGCCGGCCAGGAAGAAGTTCCAGAGCCCGCGCTCGCGCGCCTGCTCCTTCAGGCCGTCGAGCACGGCCGGCGGGTCCCAGCGGTCCTCGGCGTAGAGCGCCTCGATCTGCTCGGCGGCCTCGGCCTCGGCCGGGTAGACGGCCTCGTCCATGAAGGCCTCGAGCTTGGCGATCAGCTCCGTGGTGGTCTCGTCGAAGGCGAAGTGCATGTCAGGCCGCCGCCATCACGTAGACGACCTCGGCGATGCAGACCGGCTTCTCGGCGCCCTCGCGCTCGACGACGAACGTGATGACGGCCTGGGTGCCGATCGGGATGTCGCTGGTCTCCTTGAGCGTCGCCGTCGCGCGCAGCCGCGAGTCGACCGGGACCGGGTTCGGGAAGCGCACCTTGTTGGCGCCGTAGTTCACGCCCATCGCCAGGCCGTTGACCGCGTAGATGTTCTCGGAGAAGACCGGCAGGAGCGACAGCGTCAGGTAGCCGTGCGCGATCGTGCCGCCGAACGGCCCCGACGCGGCGCGCTCGGGGTCGACGTGGATCCACTGGTGGTCGCCGGTGGCGTCGGCGAAGGTGTTGATCTGCTCCTGCGTCACGGTCACCCAGTCGCTGGTGCCGAGCTCCTGCCCGGCAGCTGCCTTGAAGTCGTCGAGACTGTCGAACACGCGGGCCATGGGACTACCTCCGGGACAGGTCGCCCTCGGGCGACGACTAAGCGCTTGCTTAGTTCGCAGCCTAGACGACCTCGTCCGCTTTGTGCACCCCTGCGACCTACGTCAGGACGCGCGCGACCACGGGCACGAGCGCCAGGAGGGCCGCGACCACGACGACCGTCGTGTCGCGCGGGGTCCACGGCACGCCCTGCGCCCAGGTGCGCCGCGTCGCGGTCGCGAAGCCGCGGGCGTCCATCGCGATCGACGTCCGCCCGGCGTCGCGCAGCGCGGCGGCCAACATGGCGAAGGTGACCGACCCGGCGTGCCGCACCGCCGACACCGGACCGTGCGGACCGGTGCCGCGCACGCGGCGGGCCCGGAGCACCTGCTGCAGGGTCGCGCCGAAGCCCGACACCCGCTGCAGCGACGCGACGAAGGCGGCCACGGGCCGGTCGGGCAGGTGGAGGCGCTGCGCGAGCTCGTCGCCCAGGTCCGACAGGTCGACGAACGCGACGACCACGGCACCCGGCCACGCGAGCACCAGGATCCGCAGCGCGGCCACCGGCGCATGGTCGGGGTTGCCGAGCCGCCAGGCGGAGTACGCCACCAGGCCGGCGGAGACGCCGCACAGCGCGAGGCAGGCCAACGGGTAGCGCCACGACGGCAGGACGAGCAGGCCCGCCAGCGCCCAGGCGCCCGCCGCGGCGACGGCGGACGGCAGGTCGCGGACGGCGAAGGAGCCGATCAGCGCGGCCAGCCCGATCCACAGCAGCGCCAGCGGGTTCGTCTGCGCCAGGGTGCGTCTCATCGGGCCACCTCCACCCGGCCGGGTGCCAGGTCGACGACGTCGGCGTCGTGGGTGGCCGTCGCGACGACGGCACCCTGCCCCGCCGCGGCGAGCGCGAGCCCGACCACGGCCGCCCAGGTGTCGCGGTCCTGGCCCACGGTCGGCTCGTCGAGCAGCACCAGCTCGGGCCGGTGCGCCACGGCCGTCAGCATCGAGACGCGTCGCTGCTCGCCGCCGGAGAGCCGGAAGGGGTGGGTCGAGGCCAGCGCACCGAGCCCGACGACGTCGAGCAGGGCGTCGACGTCGACGGTGCGACCGGTCCGCCCGGCGGTCAGCGCGACCTCCTCGCGCACCGTCGCGGCGACGAACCCGTGCTCGGGGACCTGGGACGACCAGCCGACCTGCGCGGCGAGCTCGCGGCTGCGGAGCCGGTGACGCGACGGGGACACCCGCCCCGACGTCGGCTCGAGGAGCCCGCCGAGGGCGGCGAGCAGCGTCGACTTGCCGGCACCGCTCGGCCCGGTGACGGCCGTGAGCCGGCCCGGGTCCAGCCGGGCGTGCACGCCGTCGAGCGCACGGGTCCGCGTGACGCCGCGCATCGACCGACTGGTCAGCTCGACCACGAGGTCCTGGGCCACGACGGGGGTCGCCGGGCCAGCCGGGGCCACGAGGCGCGGGTCGACCTCCAGGGGCCTGAGGGCGGGCAGGCCGGGCATCCAGAGTCCGAGCCGACCCATGGCCTCGACGTGGTCGCGCTCGAGCACGTCGGGAGCGACGTCGGCCAGGAGCGTGCCGTCGCGCCCGAGCACCAGCACCCGGTCGACGAGGTCGAGCCACGGGCCCATGCGGTGCTCGACGACGAGCAGCGTGGCACCGCGGGCACCGACGGTCGCGCGCACCGCCTCGCGCACGGAGGCGGCGTGGTCGGGGTCGAGCATCGACGTCGGCTCGTCGAGCAGCAGCACGTCGGGCGCGACGGCCAGCGCGCCGGCGAGCGCCAGGCGTTGCAGCTCCCCGCCGGAGAGCGCCGCCGTCGGGTGCTCGCGGCCGTACGGCAGCCCGACGTCGGCCAGCGCACGGTCGACACGGCTCCAGATCTCCGGTCGGGGCAGGGCGCGGTTCTCCGGGCCGAACGCGACGTCGCGACCGATCCGCTCGGCCACCACCGCGTCGCCGGGTGCCTGGGGCACGAAGCCGACGACCCCGCCGACCTCCACCGAGCCGGTCAGGTCGCCCGACAGCGTGGTGCCGAGGGCGCCGACGAGGGCGTGGAGCAGCGTGGACTTCCCCGCGCCGCTCGGGCCGAGGAGCATCACCCGCTCGCCGGGGTCGACGCGCACGTCGAGGCCGGTGACCACCGGCTCGCGACGCCCGAGCGGGCGCCAGGTCAGGCCCTCGACGCGGACCTGACCTGGCTCGAGGTGGCTCAGACCGCGGTCCGCTCGTGCAGCTCGCGACCGGGTCCGAAGGCGTCGAGCACCCCGGCGCGGGCCAGCGCGCGCACCAGCAGCCACCCTCCGGCACCGGCGACGACCGCGCCGGAGAGGGCGAAGAGGCCGAGGTGGATCAGGCGGTCGGTCCCGGAGAAGACGCCCTCCCAGTAGGCGAACCACTCGTAGACCGAGCCGAAGGCACCGGCCCCGGCCCCGGCCAGGACGGCGACGCCGAGCGAGAACCGTCGGTACAGGAACAGCGCGAGGACGAGCTCGGCGCCGAGTCCCTGCACCAGGCCCGAGGCGAGGACGCCCAGACCCCACTCGGTGCCGCCCGGGACGAGCGCCGACACCGCGGCGGCGGCGAGCTCGGTCACGAGCGCCGCGCCCGGGCGGCGGACGATCAGGCCCCCGACGACACCGGCGAGGAGCCAGGGCCCGGCCAGCACACCGACGGACGGCGGGAACGAGAAGACCGCCAGGGCACTGATGCCGCCGTAGGCCTTCCCCCAGACCCAGAAGGTGACGCCGAGGGCGACGGCGAGCGTCGCGATCGTGACCAGGTCGACGGTGCGGTACCGCAACGACGACCCCAGGTCGGTGGACGGACGCGTGGATGCAGAACTACTCATCGTGACTCCCTTCGCCGGTGCTAACCGGAGCAGGTTCAAGGGTCTGCGGCTGTTCCGCACTCTCAGCGCCCTCTGCGGGTGGCGCTCCCCTGTCGTTGGTGAGGTCCACCCTAGCGTCGTCGCGCCTCGGGCGGCGCGCCGAGCCAGGTGTTGGTCACCGCTGCCACGACACGCGCCGGCGTCGAGCATCGCTGCCGTGCGAGCTCGGCCTCCACTGCGTCGTCGAAGACCTCGAGGGAGTCCTCGGCGCCCAGCAGGAGATGCACGGTCCGGCGCTCGTCGGGGCCGATCGGCGTGGTGGAGCGCAAGGGCCAGTCCTGGGCGAGATTGCGCAGGTGCGGAGCGCCCTCGTGCGCCTGCTCCAGTCGCCGCCTCGCCTCCTCCTCCGTGCCGACGACGATCGCAGGCTCCAGCGCGTCCTCGTCGGGGCCCAGCTCGACGACCCACGCACTCCATGTGGTCATCAGCCACCGCACTTCAACGTGACGCGGTCCGGGTAGACCCGTGCGTAGTAGGTCTTCCCGCCGAAGACGACGGTGCCGAGGGTCGTACTTCCCCACCCGCTGCTCTCGTCGCTGACGCAGGCAAACCCTACGTTCTTCTGTTGAAGCGACGACTGGCCCGCGTTCGCCGCCGTCTTCGTGCCTTTGAGCTTCCACCAGATGAAGGACTTGTAGCGCATGTCCGTCGAGTGTCGGATGCTCGTCACCGCCGTCGTGCACTTCGTCTGCGGCTTGGTCCCGACCTTGCCATCCGAACGGATGCGGATCGGAGACGGATAGAGCCTGCACGGACCGTACGCGACCCCAGCGGCCGCCACGCGTCCAGACTCGAGCCCGTCCAACAGTCGTTCGGCCTCGGCTGGATCGCTCGCAGCGACGTACCGCCCATCCGTGGCGGTAGCTCGCGGCACGAACTCGCTGTCCGTCAAGTCGTCGCTTCCGTCAGCCTGCGCTGGGACGAAGGCGGCCGGGCCCAGTACGAGGATGCCGGCCAGCACCGCCGCAACGCCTCTACCGTCAAGACGTCTCATGGTCTCCCCCTGTGTTGATCGATGGACCACCTCGACCGTAGACCGACACCGTCGCGCGACGCCACGAGCAGCGTCGTGGATCGCACGGACGGACGACGGGCGCCCGGTCCGTGGTGGACCGGACGCCCGTCGGCGTGCTCAGCGCGTCAGCGGATGCGCACCCCCTTCGTCGCGCTGGTGCTCCCGGTGAAGGAGCCGTCGCCCACGTAGACCGTGCGGACCGACAGCGTGCCCTTCGTCCTCGGCGCCTTGAGCGTGGTCACGACCGTGCCGCCGGACAGGCGCACCGTCTTGGCCCAGGTGAACGACTTGGCGCCCGGCGCCTTGACGTACACCCGCACCGAGCCCGACGGAGCGACGCCCGCCACGGTCGGCGAGACCGTCGCGCGCACCCGGTACGTCGCGCTCCGCTTGACCGACGACGTCGCGTTCGTGACCGTCGTCGTCGCGCGCTTCACCACGGTGACGTCGGCCGTGGCCGTGCCGCTCGCCTCGACCTCGTCGGTGCCGTCGAAGACCGCGCTCACCGTGTGCGAGCCGACCTTCAGCGTGGCCGGGAGCTCGAAGCGTCCCGTGCCCTGGGCGTCGAGCCTGACCGTCACGGGCGTTCCGGCGACGGTGACCGTCACCGTGCCCTCGTCGGCCCCGGCGACCGCCACGGCACCCTTCAGCGGGTCGCCGAAGGTGCTCTCGGCCGACGCCATGACCAGCGCGATCGTCGAGGCACCCTTGGTGAGGGTGAACGAGACCGCACCCGACTGCGACGCCTGCGCGGTCGCCGTCTTCGCGAGCGACGCCACCAGCTCGTGCGAGCCGGCCTTGAAGCCGGGCACCGCGAGGGTGGCCGTGCCGCCCTCGACGACCGACGTGCCGAGCACCGTGTCGCCGTCGGCGAAGGTGACGGTGCCGCCGTCGCCGCCCGTGACCGTGGCCGTGAGCGTCACGGGCTGGTTGATCGCCGGGAGCTCCGGGTCGATCGCCAGCGCCGTGGACGTCTCGGTCAGCACCTCGAGCGAGCCGGTCGACGTGAGGCCGTAGCCCGCGCCGACCGCCTTGACGGTCGCCTCGCCGATGGCGGCGTCGGCCGGGACGGTCGCGCTGAGCACGGCCTTCCCGGAGGGGTCGGCGATCGCGGTGCCGAGCGTGCTCGAGCCGAGCGAGAACGTGACGCCCTCGCCGGACCGGTAGCCCGACGCCGTCAGCGTGACCGCACCACCCGGGGCGGGCGTGGGGTCGTCGACCGTGACGGCACCGACCTCGGTCGAGCGCGCCAGCTCCTCGCACGGGTCGCCCTGCGCGCCGACCGGCGGCAGCGCCGTGGCCGAGCCGGTGACGCCGTCGTCCTCACGGACCGTGAGGTAACCGAACGCCTTGGCACCCATGACCGCACCGGAGGTGTTGATCGCCGAGACCTTCACCGCGGTGCTCGCCGACGTCGACGCCAGGCTGTCGCCGAGGATCGACCCGGTGACGACCTTGCACGTCTCGCCGGGCGCGAAGGTGACCTTCTCCATCGCGATGCCGGCGCGGCCCGAGGCGGAGCCCAGGACGCTGACGTAGGCGACGACCGGCTTGGTCGCCGGCTGGGCGAGGTAGACGCCCACGTCGGCGGTACCGGCCGAGGCGCCCTCCTCGACGGCGGTCGCGAAGACGTTGACGGTGTTCTCCTTCTTCACCGTCGGCGTCCCGAGCGAGGACGACTCCCACGCGAGGTCGGACAGGTACGCCGCCCCCGTGGTCGTCGCGTCGGCGCCCGTGGCCGCGGTCAGCCGCACCTCGCGCACGTCGGACACGTCGAGCCCGGCGTCCTCCAGCGTCGAGGTCGGCACGTTCACCTGCTGCAGCACGATCTTCTTGAGCACCGTCGTCGTCGAGTCCGACGGCGCCGGCAGCCGCACGAGCGCGTACGGGTTGAGCGCCGAGACCTTCGACGACCACGTCGCGCCCGAGCCGTCCTTGACCGCCAGGGTCAGGTCGGTGCCGGTCACGACGGTCTCGTCGGCGGCCACCTTGAGCGACAGCCGGTCGAAGCCCGTCGCGTCGCGCTTGGCCTTCGGCACCGTCACCAGCACGGCTCCCGTGTCGCCGGTCCAGGTGAACCGGGTGACGGGGGTCGCGGGCACGTTGCCGCCGTTGCTGGCGGGCGTCCAGTGCGGCACCTGCGACGACGCGAGCGTCGAGCAGGCGGGCGCTGCGGCCGGGATCGTGCGTCCGGTCAGGCTCGCGCACGGCTGCGCCGTGGCCAGGCCCGAGGTGCGCACGAGCGAGCTGGTCGACTCGAACGACGTCAGCGTCGAGCGCGCCGAGGAGGGCGCAGTCGTGACGGTGCGGACGTCGGCGTTGCCGACGACCTCCGGGCGCGTGCCCGAGCCGTCGAACATCGGCAGGAACTGCTTCTCGGCACCGAGCGTGAGCCGGAACCAGCCGGCCATGTACGCCGTGCCCAGGTCGTACTGGGCGTCGGCCGACAGGCGGATCGACGTGGCGGCGACGGCCGGGACCGGACCACAGGTCTGGTTGGTCGACGTGGCGCCCCAGTCGTCGCTGACGCCGGCCGGGAACTTCCCGGGCGTCCAGACGGTGTTGAAGAAGTTGTGGTTCGCGCCCATGACCCAGGTGCCGGCCCGCAGCGCGTCGTCGTCGAACGCGTAGCGCGAGTCGTCGAGCATGTGCTGACCCTGCTGGTTCGACACGTCGCCGTCGCAGTACGGCAGGACGACGTTGAGCGGCACGTTCGGCACCGTCATGCGACCGAAGTCGACGGGCGCGAGCGGCAGGAGGCTCTTGATGCCGAACGGCTCGTCGAGCGCCGCGTTCAGCGTGGCCGCCGAGGTGATGCCCTCGCCACCGCGCGAGTGACCCATGAGACCCACGTCGGACAGGTCGAACCGGCCCTGCAGGTCGGCCGCGGTGAGCGGGTCCTGCAGCGCGTCGTCGAGGGTGACGTCGAGGTCGCGGGCGTCGTCGTGCAGCGTGACCGGCTGGCCGGCGTCGGCCTTGCGCAGCAGCGACAGCGTGTCGAGGACGAGCTGGCCGCGCGCCTGCGCACCCTGGTCGGGCGAGCGCGGGTTGTCGTTGGCGTTCACGGCGTTGGCCGAGATCGAGATGACGGCGTAGCCGTGGCTCGCGAGGGCCTGGCCCGTGCCGTCGTACCCGGCGTAGCTCGGGATCGACAGCGGACGCGTGCCGGAGCACGGCCACGCGAGCGACGCGCTGGAGCTGCCCTCGGCGTAGCAGGTGGAGTGGCGCCCGTGCAGCAGCAGGACGACCGGACGCTTCCCGCCCGTCTTGGGCAGGTAGAGACGCCCCTGCATCTCACCGCGCACGCCGCCGATGTTGGCGAGCGCGACTGACTGGGTGCCGAAGTCGTAGTCGGCCTGCGTGTACTCGTAGGTGCCGGTCGACGCGGGGTTCGCGTCGAGCGTCTCCAGGGTCGCTGGGTCGGCGAGGTCCTCGGGCTGCGCCACCTCGCCGGTGCGCTCCGCCTTCGCGGAGGCACCGCGGCTCGCCCAGCCGGCCTCGACGCTGGACGCGTCGGCGACGGCGGGGTCGCTGGTCAGCACGGTGAGCGTGTCGCCCTTCAGTGACTCGGTGGCGATGCCGATGTCCTTGCCGTCGACGACGAGCGTCGGGGCGTCGTCCTTGACGGGCAAGGGGGTGTCGAGCTCGAGCGTGACGGCGTAGCCGCCCGGAGCGCGTTCGACGCTGAAGTCAGAGCCCGACGCCACGGTGGCGCCGATGGCGCTCGTGGTGCCCAGGGCTCCCAGGAAGGTCGCGGTCAGGGTGGCGGTCAGCAGACCGCCGGCGACCCGTCGCATGGATGCGTGCACAGGTGGTGTCTCCCTCGTGACGAGCGACCGCGCTCAGGGGGTGGCACGGCTCGCGCGCCCAGCCTGGAGGCGCTGCGTTTCATGCAGGACGCGTCCGACCACCCCTCGACGTTACATTTGTTGCGACAGCGAACAATTTCGTGACGATGTGAGGAAAACGCCCCGAACCGTCCGGCGGCCTGCTACTCGTGGGGAGGGGGCGCTGGCAGGCCCGATCGCCCTCAGGCGGGTCCGACGAGGTCGGTGCGGCCGAACATCTCCGCCGTCTGGCGAGCCGTCGGGTGCCCGGCGTCGGGGTCGGCACCCGCCTCGAGGAGCGTCCGCACGACCTCGTCCTCACCCTTGAACACGGCTCCCGCCAGCGGGCTCTGCCCCCGGTCGTTCAGGGCGTCGACGATCGCGCCGCGCTGCACCAGCGCGGCGACGGTGTCGGCGTGGCCGTGGTAGGCGGCGAGCATGAGCGCGGTGTTGCCCGACGCGTCGGTCAGCTCGACGGGGACGCCGGCGTCGACGTGCGCCGCGAGCCGCTGCGTGCGCCCTTCCCGTGCGTCGTCGAGCAGGGACTGCGCGAGCTCGACCGCACGCGGGTCGAGGGGGGAATCGTCGGGGGTGGCGCTCATGGCGCGACCGTAGGACGGACGCGACGTCCGCGCATCCCGCTCCCGGTCCCACGGGGACGGCCCCAGCGGCTTCTGGCCAAACCGCCGGGGTCGTCCGTCCGGGGCTTACCCGCCTGCAGCAGGTTCACGACCAGCTGTCGTCGAGCGCTCCGAACCCCTTCCGGGCGACCTGCTCGGCCACCTCGCGCAGCTTGACGTTGCGGTCCTGGGAGTAGCGGACGAGCACGTCGAAGGCCTGCTCGGAGCTCAACCCGAACCGCTCGACCAGCCGCCCCTTGGCCTGGCCGATCACGTCCCGGCTCGCGAGCGCGGACTCGAGGTTGTCGACCAGGTCGGCGCCGCGCACGGCCACGGCCACGTGCGCCGCCAGGGCCAGACCCGCGTGCAGGTCGTCCTCGTCGAAGCCTGCGACGGTGTCGGAGTACATGTTCATGCACCCGAAGGTGTCCCCCGTGGTGAACAGCTGGACGCACAGCATGGACCGGAACCCGAGCCGCTCCGCCGCCACCCGCGACCACCGGGGCCAGCGGTCCTCCTCGCGCAGGTCGACGCTGCGGACCGTCTCGGACTGGTGGATCGACTGCACGCAGGGACCGTCCTGCAGCTCCACCTGCAGGGCGTCCGCCTGCTCGACGCGCTCCCCCGTGGACGCCTCGGTCGTCACTCGGCCCCCCGCGTGGACGACCGAGACCCCGGCCTCGTCGCACCCGCCCACGAGCCGCGGCGCTGACCGGACCGCGGTGAGGACGGTGTCCCTGAACCCTGACTTCGCGCTCATCGAGCGAGCGAGGTCAGCGAATTGTTCCCAGTCCTCGACGGCCACCCTCGGGACTCTTCCAGTCAGGAGGCGCTCTGACAAGAGCCGCTCCCCGCGGGGGACCACGCGCCTAGGCTGGCCGCATGTCCGTCGCGAAGAACCTGCTCCTGGTGGCGATCGACGCCCGCACCGGCCGGGTCCGCGTGGTGACCCGCACGGTCGAGGCGGCGCTCGGGGGCGCGGCCCTCATCGACCTCGTGCTCCTCGGCCGGCTCCGGCTGGAGGGCAGCGGGCGCAAGGCTCGCGTCGAGGTCGTCGACCGCACCCCCGTCCCCGACCCGGCCCTGCAGCAGGCCTTCGAGCGCGTGCGCGAGCAGGGACGCCAGACGCCGAAGTCGACGATCGCCCGCCTGGGGCGGCGCCAGCGCGCCGTCGTGCTGCGTGACATGGAGGCTGCGGGGACGATCCGGCGACAGCGACGCCTGGTGCTCGAACGGTACGACGTCGCCGACGTGGTGCAGCGCGACGACCTCGTCGGCCGGTTGCGCGCCGTGCTGCTGCAGGAGCAGCCCGCCGACGAGACCACCGGGCCGCTGGTGGGCCTCCTCCTGGCCACCGGCCACCTCGGCATCGCCGTGACCGACCGGCGCGAGCTGAAGGTCGCGAAGGAGCGGGCCAAGGTCGTCGCCGAGGGCGACTGGGCGAGCGAGGGCGTCCGCGGGGTCCTGCAGGACGCGCAGAACGCGATGACCGCCGTGCTGACGACCGGGGCCGTGCTCAGCGCGATCAACCCCTGACCGCCACCGCCCGACCGGTCGTCGGCCCGCACCCGCCAGGGCGGTCGGGTCCATGAGGGAGGATGTGGCCATGGCGTCCGTCCGCACCCCCGACCCGAACCCCGGCTGGCTCTCCGAGATCGCCCTCGAGGAGACCCGCTCCCGGGTGCCGATCCTCTACGTGGAGGGCATCCCCGTCCGGGTCGACTCCCACGGTCGCGTCGAGCACGTGGGGCTGCTGCTCCGCGGCTCCGCCACCACCGGCGCGATGAGCCGCACGTTCGTCTCGGGCCGTGTGACGCACGGCGAGTCCGTGCGCGACGCGCTGCTGCGCAACCTCGAGAAGGACCTCGGGCCCACCGCGTTCCCGCAGCTGCCCTCCTCGATCGTCCCCTTCACGGTCGCCGAGTACTTCCCGCTGCCAGGCGTCGCCCCGCTGCACGACGCGCGCCAGCACGCCGTCGCGCTCGTCTACGTCGTGCCGGTCACCGGCGAGTGCAACCCGCGCCAGGACGCGCTCGAGCTCACTTGGATGACGCCGCAGGAGGTGCTCAGCCCTCTCGTGCTCGACGAGATGGAGGGTGGCCGCGGCACCCTCGTGCGGCAGGCGCTGGCGTACCTCGGCGCGCTCGACTGACACCCGACCCGGTCGCGCGGCTCCGTCGGTCGGGGCCCACCATGGAGCGGTGGCGTCCCCGAACCGATGGCTGATGCTCGCGGTCGGCATGCTGGCGCAGGTCTCCGGCACGGTCGCCGCCAACGCGGCCGTCGCTCTGATCCCCTTCCTCACCCGCGACCGCGGGCTGACCCTCGGCCACGCCGGGGCGCTCGCGTCGGCGTCGCTGCTCGGCACCACCGTCTCCCTCGTGGGGTGGGGCGTCGTCGTCGACCGGTGGGGTGAACGGCTCACCCTCACCCTCGGTCTCGTCGTCACCACGGTGGGGAGCGCCGCGGCGGCGTTCGCGGACGGCTACCTCCCGCTCGCCGCCTGCTGGTTCGTCGCGGGCGTGGGCGTCGCCAGCTCCAACGCCGCCAGCGGTCGGCTCGTCGTCGGCTGGTTCCCGCCGGAACGTCGCGGCACGGCCATGGGCATCCGGCAGGCCGCACTGCCCCTCGGGGTCGGGCTCGCCGCCGTCCTGGTCCCGACCCTCGTCGAGGCCACCGACCTGCGCACCACGCTGCTCACCATCGCCGCGATCGACGCCGCGACCCTCGTGGCCTGCGCGGTGCTGGTCGTCGACCCGCCCCGCCGGGCCCGCGCCGAGGCCCTGCGCGACGGCGAGACCGCCAGCCCGTATGCCGGCGACGCGTCGCTCCTGCGCATCCACGCAGCGTCAGCCCTGCTGGTCGTGCCCCAGTTCACCGTGTGGACGTTCATGCTGACCTGGCTGATCGCCGAGCGCGGCTGGTCCGCGCCGGCCGCGGGCGCGCTCGTGGCCGTCACGCAGCTGCTCGGGTCGGCGGGACGCGTCGGCGTGGGATGGTGGTCCGACCGGGTCGGCAGCCGCATGGGACCGATGCGCGTCGTCGCGCTCGGCGCCGCCCTGGCGATGCTGGCGCTCGGCCTGCTCGAGCCGACACCGCTCGCCGTGGTGCTCGTCGTCGTCGCCAGCGTCGTCACCGTCGCCGACAACGGGCTCGCGTTCACCGCCGTCGCGGAACGAGCCGGACCGTGGTGGTCGGGCAAGGCGCTCGGCGTGCAGAACACCGGCCAGTACCTCGTCAGCGCCGCCGTGCCGCCCGTGGTCGGCGTGCTCATCGCCGCCGCCGGGTACGGGTGGGCGTTCGGCCTCGTCGCCGTCCTCCCCCTGCTGGCCCTCCCCCTCGTCCCCACCGAGCGCCGCCCCCCGGACCGGGCGTCCGAGGTCCGCCCCCCTCCGCTGGTCGAGTAGCGGCCACGCGCGACGAAGGAGCGCCGTGGCCGCGTATCGAGACCACCCGGCAACGGCCCAGCGCGGACCAGCCCCCAGCGACAGCTCCGGATGGTCTCGATACGTCTCCGCCAGCTCCTCCGTCGCGGCGTCGACTACTCGACCAGCGGTAGCGCTGGTCGAGTAGCGGCACGCGCGACGAAGGAGCGC
>NZ_LUNH01000057.1:0-29673 GCF_001628525.1 Aeromicrobium sp. REDSEA-S38_B2
CGGCGCGGGTGCCGCCGATGTTGAGGTCCTCGATGCGGTGCACCTGCTCGGCCACGTTGGCGAGGTGGAAGTACATGGTGAAGGCCCGCACGAGCCGGATGGCCTGGGCCAGCAGGGCGGGTTCGTCAGCCAGCGGGATGCCGGCGTTGACGTCCAGCATCTGGGCACCCGCCTTCACCTGGGCGATGGCGTCTGACTCGACCCGGCTGAAGTCGCCGTTCTTCATCTCCTCGGCGAGCAGGTTGCGGCCGGTCGGGTTGATGCGCTCGCCGATCATCACGAACGGCCGGCCGAAGCCGATGGCCACCTCCTTGGAGGCGGAGCTGAGCACGGTGTCGGTCATGGGGCGGTCTCCTGGTGGGGCGGGGTTGGCGGTCGGTGTGGTGACGGGCGTACGCGTCAGGCGGCGTCGTCGACGCCGCCGGTGCACACGAGGCGCTCGAGGTGCTCGGCGCTGTCCTCACCGGCGGCGATCTCCTCCGCCGCGATCGCCCGGCCGGCGGCCAGCGCCCGAGCCGTCTCGTCCGCGGACAGCGCGTCCTCGACGTCGATCGCCCCACTGCCCCGCCGCACCTTGTGGGCGCGCACCGCGTCGGGCAGGTCGGCGAGGTCGTCGTCGACGCCGAGGTCGAGCACGCGCAGGCTCACGCCGTGCTGGGCGGCGAGGACGCTCGCCCCGGCGCGTCCGGCGGCGAACGTGCGGACCATCGCGGGCGTGACGGCGCTCGGGAACGCGGAGACGCCCGACGCGGTCACGCCGTGGTCGCCGGCGAGCACCACGGCGCGCACCTGGTCGACCGGACGCGGCGGCACCTCGCCCTGCGTCGCCGCCACCCAGCAGGCGAGGTCGCCCAGCCGGCCCAGCGCCCCGGGAGGCGTGGCCAGGCCTGCGAGCCGCTCGCGTGCCGCAGCGTGGATCGCCGGGTCGGGAGGACGGACGGCGGACGGGGTGCTCACGGGCTCGACGGTCACGGGTGAACGGTACGACGTCGTCCCGGCGAGCCGCCGGAGCAGGAGGCCCGCGCGCTCGCACCATGAGACGCGCGCCACACCCCGGTGGCACCGACCGGCCCATGCCCTACGCTCGGCACGTCGACCACCACGGAAGCCGGTGGAAGTCCGGCGCAGTAGCGCTACTGTGACGTCGCCCCAGCAGCACCGGGGAGACGGAGCCAGACCCTGGTCGTCGACAGCCCTCCATCCACGGGACGCACTCATCCCTCAGGAAAGGCCTGCCATGTCGCAGCTGAACCCCTCCGTCGACACCCCCGCGGTGCCGGTCGTCTCCATCCCGGTCCGCGAGCTCGCCCCATGGGCGCTGTTCATCGCGCTCCTCGCCCTCGTCGCGCTCTACTTCGTGGGCGCCGAGCAGGGCGCGACCTCCCTCATCTCCGGCACCGGCGTGCACGAGTGGGTCCACGACGGACGCCACCTGCTGGGCTTCCCCTGCCACTGAACGACGCTGCCACTGAACGACGCTGCCCCTGACCGACCCTGCGGCTGACCGGGCCTGAGCCCGGTCGGTCCTGCCAGCGGACCCGGCCTCCGGGCACCCGCCCCGAGCCCGCGGCGACACCGTGGGCTCCCTGTCGTCGAACCGCGGCCCGAGCGACCCGTCAGCGCGACGGGACGTGTCGCGCCGCTCCGCTCGGGAAGGACCCGACCCATGAGCACCACCCGCACACCCCACCTGACCGCCCGCACGTTCCTCGTCCACGGCCTGCTCGCCGGTCTGCTCGGCGGCGTGCTGGCCTTCGCCGCCGCCTCCGTGGTCGGCGAGCCGCCCATCGACCGCGCGATCGCCCTCGAGGAGTCCGGCGGTGCCGCCGCCGACGCGGGCCACTCGCACGAGGAGGGCGCGCACTCGCACGAGGAGTCCGGCGGACACTCCCACGGCGACGAGGACGCCGCGATCAGCCGAGGCGAGCAGGCCGGCCCCGGCCTCGCGACCGCCACGATCATCGTGTGGCTCGTCGCCGGCGGCGTCGTCGGCATCGCCTCGGCCTTCGCCGTCGGCCGGCTCGGCGGGCTCGGCCCGGTGGGCTCCACCGCCGTCGTGGTGCTGCTGGCCTACCTCGCCTACACCGTCGTGCCGTGGCTGAAGTACCCGCCGAACCCGCCGGCGGTCGGCTCGGCCGACACGATCGGCGAGCGCACCGCCCTGTACTTCAGCTTCGTCGCCGTGTCGCTGCTGGCCGTCGTGGCCGCCGTCCTGCTCGCGCGGGCCCTGCTGGCCCGCGGCCCGTGGGTGGCGGTCGTCGCCGGGGCCGCCCTGTACGTCGTCGTGGTCGGTGTCGCCGGTCTCGTCCTCGCGCCCATCGACGAGGTCCCGGACTCCTTCCCGGCCACCACCCTGTACGCCTTCCGCATCGGCTCGCTCGCCACGAGCACCGCGCTGTGGGCCGGTGTCGCCCTCGCCCTCACCGGGCTCACGGCCCGCACCTGGCGGGCGCACCAAGCCGACGTCGAGCGCCGGGCGGCCGCCGCCGCACTCTGACCTCGTCCGCAGACGCCGCCTCCCGACAACTGGGAGGCGGCGTTCGCATGAACCCAAGATGTAGGGGTTACATTCGTGTAGTTCCCCGTATATGGTGGGTCGTGCAGCTGGTTCGGCCCGTCATCCAGACGGGTCGTCGCAAGAGGGAATCCGGTGAGAGACCGGAACTGCCCCGCAGCGGTGAGTGGGAACGAACGGTGTCATCAGCACTGGGGCCCTGCAGAGATGCATCCCTGGGAAGCGACACCCAGTAGGCGGCAGCGATGCCTGGCCCGCGAGTCCGAAGACCTGCCAGTGCTCCACCGCCACCGGTGGAGGTCCGCGACCTCGTGGGAAGGTCCAAGGATCAGACGACGTCGTGGCGTGCCCGCGACCCGTCCTCCTCTCCCCGCGTGCCCGTGGACTGCGTCAGTCACGACGAGTTCACGAGGGGTGAACCGATGACCATCACCGTCATCAAGCGCGACGGCAGCCGAGCGGACTACGACGGCTACGAGATCGCGAGATCCATCGAGGAGGCCGCCACCGGCCTGCCCGACCAGGTCTCCCGGGCGACGCAGCTGCGCGCCGAGCTGGAGATCACGCTGTTCGACGGCATCAGCAGCGAGCAGCTCGACGAGGCCGTCATCGGCGTCGCGCTGCAGAACGTCAAGGACGACCCGGCCTTCGACACGATCGCGTCGCGCCTGCTGGTCAAGACGCTCTACAAGAAGATCTTCGGCGAGGGCGTCACCCGCGACGAGGTGTACGCCTTCCACGGTCCGGCGTTCGTCCGCGCGATCCTGCGCGGCGTCGAGCTCGGGCTGCTCGACGAGCGGCTGGCCGAGGCCTTCGACCTCGAGCGGCTCGGGTCCGCGCTCGACCCCGACCGCGACGACCTGCTGCGCTACGTCGGCGCGCAGACCATGCGCAACCGCTACATGATCACCGAGCCCGACGGCACGCCCCTGGAGGTGCCGCAGTTCTTCTGGATGCGCGTGGCGATGGGCCTCGCGCTGAACGAGGAGGACGCCACGACGGCCGCGCTGGCGTTCTACGACAAGATGTCGCGCCTCGAGTACCTCGCCGCGGGCTCGACGCTCGTCAACGCGGGCACCGCGTACAGCCAGCTCTCCAACTGCTTCGTCATGCAGATGGAGGACGACATCGAGCACATCGCCAAGAGCGTCCGCGACGTCATGTGGCTGACGAAGGGCACGGGCGGCATCGGCCTCTCGGTCACGCAGCTGCGCGCCGAGGGCTCCCCCATCCGCTCGAACAACACCAGCTCGACCGGTCCGATCCCGTTCATGCACACCATCGACTCGACGTTGCGCGCCGTGAGCCGGGGCGGCAAGAAGTTCGGCGCCCTGTGCTTCTACATGGAGAACTGGCACCTCGACTTCGGCCAGTTCCTCGACCTGCGGCAGAACTCCGGCGACCCCTACCGGCGCACGCGCACGGCCAACACCGCCGTCTGGATCTCCGACGAGTTCATGAAGCGGGTCGAGGCCGACGCCGACTGGTACCTGTTCGACCCGCTCGAGGTCGGCGACCTGCCGGAGCTGTTCGGCCAGGCGTTCAGCCGCCGCTACGCCGAGTACGCGGCGCAGGCCGAGCGCGGCGAGATCCGGCACAAGAAGCTGAAGGCGCGCGAGCAGTTCCGCGCCATCCTCACGACGCTGCAGACGACGTCGCACCCGTGGCTCACCTGGAAGGACACGGTCAACACCCGCGCCCTCAACCAGAACACCGGCACGATCCACCTGTCGAACCTGTGCACCGAGATCTGCCTGCCGCAGGACCGCGAGAACATCAGCGTCTGCAACCTGGCGTCGATCAACCTCTCCCGGCACGTGGTCGGACGCCGCGGCGACGCACGCGTCGACTGGGACCGGCTCGCCGAGTCCACGCGGCTCGCCGTCCGCCAGCTCGACAACCTCATCGACATCACGATCAGCTCGGTGCCGGAGTCGGAGCGCTCGAACGAGGAGAACCGCGCCCTCGGGCTCGGCGTCATGGGCTTCACCGACGTCGTCGAGCGGTTCGGCTGGTCCTACGAGAGCGAGCGCGCCTACGACCTCATGGACGAGCTGATGGAGTTCGTCAGCTGGCACGCGATCGACGCCTCCGCCGACCTCGCCCGCGAGCGTGGCGCGTACCCGAACTTCGCCGGGTCGCGCTGGAGCCAGGGCATGGTCCCGTTCGACTCCCTCGACCTGCTCGAGGCCGACCGCGGCGTGCCCGTCGACGTCACGCGTCGCTCCCGCCTGGACTGGGACGCGCTGCGCGCCAAGGTCGCGGGAGGTGTCCGCAACTCCACGCTGATGGCCATCGCGCCGACCGCGTCGATCGGCCTCGTCGCCGGCACCACTCCGGGGCTGGACCCGCAGTTCAGCCAGATCTTCAGCCGGGCGACCGCGGCGGGCAAGTTCCTCGAGGTCAACCGCAACCTCGTCGAGGACCTGCGCGAGCGAGGCCTGTGGGAGTCGCTGCGCGAGGACCTGCTGCGCCACCAGGGCGACCTGTCGAAGGTCGAGGGCGCGCCCGCCGACCTGGTCGAGATCTACCGGACCAGCTTCCAGCTGTCGCCCTACGCGTTCCTCGAGGTGGCCGCCCGCGCGCAGAAGTGGATCGACCAGGCGATCAGCCGCAACATCTACCTCGCCAGCCGCGACGTCGGCGACATGGTCGACCTCTACGCAGCCGCGTGGCGCAGGGGCGTCAAGACGACCTACTACCTGCACATGATGCCGCGGCACACCGCCGAGCAGAGCACCGTCAGGGTCAACAAGGCCGAGGCCGTCGCCCCGCAGGGTGCGACGACGTCGGGCGGGCGCGGCTTCGGCGCCCGCCGCGGCTTCGGCGCCGCCACCGCAGCCCCGACCCCGGCCCCGGCTCCGGTGGCCGTCGTGCCGGAGGAGATCCAGGAGCTCGACGTCGTCGACGGGTCCGCCTGCCCGATCGATCCGCAGGAGCGCCTGCAGTGCGAGTCCTGCCAGTAACCCCGGACCCGCTGGTCGAGTAGTCCGTCCCGTGAGGCACGAACAGGGACGGACGTATCGAGACCACCCGGCGGCCGTCGCGCGAGCCGGCTCCGCGACGGCCGCCTCACCACCCCGACCCCAGAGAGCGAGACCCCCCATGCCCATCCTCGGCACCGGCATCGCCGAAGGCCTGCTGCTCAAGCCCGTCACCTACCCGTGGGCGATGGAGCTGTACGACCAGGCCGTCGCCAACACGTGGTTCCCCAACGAGGTCCAGCTCGGTGAGGACCTCGCCGACTTCGAGCGCATGAGCGACGACGAGCGCCACGCGCTCACCTTCCTCATGAGCTACTTCAACCCCAACGAGCTGCTCGTCAACAAGGCGCTCGCGTTCGGCGTGTACCCCTACGTCAACGCGGCCGAGTGCCACCTCTACCTCGCCAAGCAGATGTGGGAGGAGGCCAACCACTGCATGAGCTTCGAGTACGTGCTCGAGACGTTCCCCATCGACCGGGTCGCGGCGTACGAGTCGCACGTGAACGTCCCGTCGATGGCCGCCAAGGAGGCCTTCGAGGTGCGCTTCATCCAGCGGATGACCGAGCAGACCCTCGACATCACGACCACCGCGGGCAAGCAGGACTTCGTGCGCAACCTCGTGGCGTACAACGTGATCCTCGAGGGGATCTGGTTCTACTCCGGCTTCATGGTGGCGCTGAGCTTCCGGCAGCGGAACCTGCTGCGCAACTTCGGCTCCCTCGTCGACTGGATCGTGCGCGACGAGAGCCTGCACCTGAAGTTCGGCATCAACCTGATCCTCACGGTGCTCGACGAGAACCCCGAGATCGCCACCGAGGAGTTCGCGGCGGAGATCCGCCAGATGGTCCTCGACGCGGTGGCCATGGAGGAGGCCTACAACCGCGACCTGTTGCCGCACGGGATCCTCGGGCTCAACGCCGACTACATCAACACCTACGTCCGCTACCTCGCCGACCGGCGCCTGGAGGAGCTCGGCTTCGAGCCTCACTACGGAGCGGCGAACCCGGCGAAGTGGATGGCGACGGCCAACGACACCCTGCAGCTCGTCAACTTCTTCGAGTCGATCAACACCTCCTACGAGGTCAACGCCCGCGCGGGCTCCTGAGCGGGCGGGCGAGCATGTCGTGCGTCGGGTTCTTCACCCCCGAGCAGCTGGCCCGGGTGCGCGCCGCGGGCGACGACCCCCGCCCGGTGTCGACGTTCCGCTCGCCCGAGGCGTCGGCGTCCAAGCGGCGGCGGGTGGCGGAGATGGCCAGGTCGCCCGACCCGCGGGTGCGGGCCGCGGCGGCGGGCTCGTCGCTGGCGGCCGCGGAGGTGCTGCAGCGGCTGGCCGCCGACCCCGACCTGGGCGTGCGCGCCGCCGTGGCGCGCCACCCCGCGTCGCCGCCGGACCTGCTCGACCGGCTCGCGACCGACGCGGACGAGACGGTCCGCGGCTGGGTGGCCGCGAACCCGGCGTCGTCGCCCGACCTGCTCGAGCGGCTCTGCGACGACTCGTCCCCGACGGTGCGGTCGGTGGCCGCCTGGGCCCAGTGTTGGTGAGGGAGGGGCTGGTGACGGTCGCGGCGCGCCTGTTCCCTGGGCGCCCCTCGCGTCGGCGCGGCGACGGCACCGCGGGTAGCCTCCCGTGCATGTCCCGAGCCCTCACCGTCAGCGACACCGTGGTGGTCGGCGTCGAGCCCGACGTCGTCTACGCCGCGCTCAGCGACGTCCGGCAGATGGGGCGTTGGAGCCCGGAGAACACGGGCGCCGAGCTCGCCGACCCTGCCGCGCCGATCGGGGTCGGCACGGTGTTCGTGGGCACGAACCGTCGCGGCCGCGCCCGCTGGCACACGCGTTGCGTCGTGACGGCGGCCGACCCCGGCCGACGCTTCGCGTTCGACGTGCGCGCCTGGGGTCCGGGCCGACGTCTGCTGCCGGTGCGGGTGGCGTCGTGGGAGTACACGTTCGAGCCCGCCGTGGGCGGCACGCTCGTGACCGAGACGTGGCTCGACGGTCGCACCGGCTGGCCCGACTGGACGGCGTCGGTGTTCGACCGGGTGGCCACGGGACGCGACTCCTTCGCGACGTTCCAGCGGGGCAACATCCGCCGCACGCTCGACCGGCTCAAGCGTGAGCTCGAGTGGGAACGTGGCCGGGAGCAGGCCCCCCAGGACCGCACCGACGACGCGTCGTGAGCCGTCGCCATGCCTGAGCTCGACCGCCTCGGCGAGTTCTTCGCCGTCGAGCGGACCGGCGACGGCGACGGCTGGCGGCCGCTGGCCGACCTCGTCGACGGAACCTACCTGCACACGCGCGTGGTCGCGACGCACCTCGCGCTCGCGTCGCGCGTCTCCGCGGCGAGCTCGGCGGGGGTGCCGGGCCACGGACGGCAGGCGGTGGAGCCGCGGGTGGCGGCGTCGGTGGCGTCGCTGGGGCTGTTCGCACGCCTGCTCTCGCCGACCGTGGGCGCGTTGCTCCTCGACGTCGACGCGCCGGCCGACGTGCACTGGCGCGAGCAGCCCACGGGCACGCTGCCCCTGGCCGCCGGTGCGTGGTCGGCGCCCGACCTCGAGGCCGTGCTGTCCGACGTGGTGGCGCCGCTCGCCGCTCGTCTGCGCACGGAGCACTCGGTCTCGGAGCAGGTGCTGGCGGGCAACGCGGCCTCGGCCGTGTTCGGGGCGCTGCGCATGGCCACGCTCGCCCGCCCCGACGTCGCCGACCGCGCGCTCGAGGTCGGCGCCCGGGCACTCGCGCACCCCTACCTCGTGGGCACGGGGGAGCCCGACCTGCCGTTCCGGCGCCGCTCCTGCTGCCTCTTCTACCGGATCCCCGGCGGCGGCACCTGCGGCGACTGCGTCCTCGCCTGACCCCCTCCCACCGCAGCCCCCCATCGGTGGATCAGCAACCTCCGTGACGACGATCCCGGCGATCGGTGGATCATCCACCGCAGGGAGCGTCCTGGGGTTGGTGATCCACCGATAGGGGGTTCGGGCGCTCGGCCGACTAGGCTGGCCGGGACCCGTCGCCGCGGGTCGGGGAAGCCGGTGCGAGTCCGGCGCGGTTCCGCCACTGTGACGCCTGCGAGCAGGTACAGCCAGACACCCTTCGCGGCGACTCCCGCCGCACGGGGCGAGAACCCCGAGGAGGAACCCCGATGACCCGCATCGCGCTGCTCTCGACGTCCGACACCGACCTGCTCTCGGCCCGCGCCAGCGGCGCCGACTACGTCTACGCCAACCCGGCCAAGCCGGGTCACCAGGACATGGCGGCCGCGATCGAGGCGGCCGACCTCGTCGTCGCCCGCATCCTCGGCTCCCCGCAGGACCTGTGCTCCGGCTTCGCGCGGATCCGCGCCACTGGGAAGCCGATGGTCGTGCTCGGTGGCGAGCAGTCGCCCAGCGCGGAGCTGATGGAGCAGTCGACCGTGCCGATCGGCGTGTGCGCCGACGCCCACGTGTACCTCGCGGAGGGCGGGCCGGAGAACCTCGCCCAGCTGCACGCCTTCCTCTCCGACACCGTCCTGCTGACGGGCGAGGGCTTCGAGCCGCCGAAGGTCCTCCCGGAGTGGGGCCTGGCGCCCCGCCCGCAGGGCGCCGACGCCGCGGAGAACGCGGGCAAGGCCCGCATCGGCGTCCTCTACTACCGCGCCCACGAGGCGAGCGGCAACAGCGGCTTCGCGCACGCCCTGGCCGACGCCGTCGACGCCACGGGCGACGCCGTCGGCGTCCCGATCTTCAGCTCGTCGCTGCGCGCCGCGCCCGACGCGCTCTTCGAGGAGATGGCGAACCTCGACGCGCTGATCGTCACCGTGCTCGCGGCCGGTGGCACCAAGCCCGGCACCGTCAGCGCCGGCGGCGACGACGAGTCGTGGGACGTCGCGCGGCTCAAGGCCCTCGACATCCCGATCCTCCAGGGCCTCAGCCTGACGTCGAGCCGCGCCGAGTGGGAGGCCTCCGACGACGGCGTCTCGCCGCTGGACTCCGCCAACCAGATCGCCATCCCCGAGTTCGACGGGCGCATCATCACCGCACCCTTCTCGTTCAAGGAGGTCGACGAGGACGGGCTGCCGCGCTACGTCGCCGACCCCGAGCGCAGCGCCCGCGTGGCCGGCATCGCCGCCGCCCACGCCCGCCTGCGCCACACGCCGCCGGCCGAGCGCAAGGTCGTGCTCATGCTGTCGGCGTACCCCACGAAGCACAGCCGGGTCGGCAACGCGGTCGGCCTCGACACCCCCGCCTCCACCATCCGTCTGCTACGTGCCATGCGCGACGCCGGCTACGACCTCGGCGCCCCGGGCGAGATCCCCGGCCTCGAGCACGACGACCTCACCGAGGCCGGTGACGCCCTCATCCACGCGCTCATCGACGCCGGCGGCCAGGACGAGGAGTGGCTCACCCACACGCAGCTCACCGAGAGCCACGTGCGCATCCCGGCCGGCCGCTACACCGAGTGGTTCGAGCGGTTCCACCCCGACCTGCGCGACGCGATGCTCGAGGCGTGGGGTCCCGCGCCCGGCAAGCTCTTCGTGAACGGCGAGCGGGAGATCGTGCTCGCCACCATCCGCGCCGGGAACGTCGTGCTGATGATCCAGCCGCCCCGCGGGTACGGCGAGAACCCCGTCGCGATCTACCACGACCCCGACATGGCGCCGTCGCACCACTACCTCGCCGCCTACCGCTGGGTCGAAGAGGAGTTCGGGGCGCACGCCGTCGTGCACCTGGGCAAGCACGGCTCGATGGAGTGGCTGCCCGGCAAGAACGCCGCGCTGTCGGCGGCCTGCGGCACCGACGCCGCCATCGGCAACCTGCCGCTGATCTACCCGTTCCTCGTCAACGACCCGGGCGAGGGCGCGCAGGCCAAGCGTCGCGCGCACGCCACGATCGTCGACCACCTCATCCCGCCGATGGCGCGTGCCGAGAGCTACGGCGACATCGCCAAGCTCGAGCAGCTGCTCGACGAGTACGCCAACATCGGCGCGATGGACCCGGCCAAGCTGCCCGCCATCCGCGAGCAGATCTGGACCCACATGCGGGCCGCCGAGATGCACCGCGACCTCGGCCTCGACGACCAGCCCGACGACGAGGGCTTCGACGACTTCATCTTCCACGTCGACGGCTGGCTCTGCGAGATCAAGGACGCCCAGATCCGCGACGGTCTGCACGTGCTGGGCCAGGCGCCGGGCGGCGAGGCGCGCGTGAACCTCGTGCTCTCGATCCTGCGCGCCGCGCAGATCTGGGGCGGCGAGACCGGTGCCGTGCCGGGACTCCGCGCCGCGCTGGGGCTCAAGGGCGACACCGACGACGAGCAGGACCGCGAGTCGCTGCAGCGGATCGACGCCGTCGAGGAGCAGGCCCGCGCCCTCGTGCAGGGCATGGAGGACGCCGGTTGGGACACCGCCGCCGTCGAGGGCCTGCACGACGACCCGGTGGTCCGCGACGTGCTGCGCTTCGCCGCCGAGCAGGTCGTGCCGCGCCTCGCGCAGACCACCGACGAGCTCGACCACGTGCTGCACGCGCTCGAGGGCGGCTTCATCCCCGCCGGCCCGTCGGGCTCGCCGCTGCGCGGACTCGTCAACGTGCTGCCCACGGGCCGCAACTTCTACACCGTCGACCCGAAGGCGGTGCCGTCGCGCCTCGCCTGGGAGACCGGGCGCGCGATGGCCGACTCCCTGCTCGAGAAGCACCTGTCCGACACCGGCGAGTACCCGCGCTCCGTCGGCCTGTCGGTGTGGGGCACCTCGGCCATGCGCACGTCGGGCGACGACGTCGCCGAGGTGCTGGCGCTCATCGGCGTCGAGCCCGAGTGGGACCCGGCCTCGCGGCGCGTCAACGGCCTGCGCGTCGTGCCGCTGGAGGAGCTCGGCCGCCCGCGCATCGACGTCACCGTCCGCATCTCCGGCTTCTTCCGCGACGCGTTCCCGCACGTCATCGGCATCCTCGACGACGCCATCCGCCAGGTGGCCGAGCTCGACGAGCCCCTGGAGCAGAACTACGTGCGCGCGCACACCGAGGCCGACCTCGCCGAGCACGGCGACCGGCGTCGAGCCACCACCCGCATCTACGGGTCCAAGCCGGGCTCCTACGGCGCGGGCATCCTGCAGGTCATCGAGGCCGGCAACTGGAAGACCGACGACGACCTCGCCGAGGTGTACACGGCGTGGGGCGGCTTCGCCTACGGCCGCGACCTCGACGGCCGTCCGGCGGCGGAGGACATGCGCGCCAACTACCGGCGCATCGCGGTGGCGGCGAAGAACATCGACACCCGCGAGCACGACATCGCCGACTCCGACGACTACTTCCAGTACCACGGCGGCATGGTCGCGACGGTCCGTGCGCTCACCGGCGCCGAGCCGAAGGCCTACGTCGGCGACTCGACCACGCCCGACGCGGTGCGCACCCGCACGCTGCAGGAGGAGACGACGCGCGTCTTCCGTGCCCGCGTGGTCAACCCGCGCTGGATCTCGGCCATGCAGCGCCACGGCTACAAGGGCGCGTTCGAGCTGGCGGCCACCGTCGACTACCTGTTCGGCTTCGACGCGACCGCGGGCGTCGTGCACGACTGGATGTACGAGAAGCTCGCCACCGAGTACGTCCTCGACGAGACCAACCAGGAGTTCATGCGCACGTCGAACCCGTGGGCGCTGCGCGGCATCGTCGAGCGGCTCGGCGAGGCGGCCGAGCGTGGCCTGTGGGCCGAGCCCGACCCGGAGGTCGTCGCGGCCATGCAGCAGGTGTACCTCGACCTCGAGGGCGACCTGGAGGACCGGCACACGTGACCCGGCGGCGCTTGACCCTGGTCGGGATCGGCCTCGGCCATCCCGACCACCTGACGCTGGAGGCGGTCCACGCGCTGCAGTCGGCGTCGGTGGCTCTGGTGACGGTGAAGCGGACGGGGGACCCGCTCGCCGCGGTGCGTCGGGACCTCCTGGCCCACCACGCACCCCGCCTGCGGGTCGTGGAGGTCGTCGACCCCGAGCGTGACCGGTCGGCCGCGTCGACGTCGACCACGTCGGGGTACGAGGGCGTCGTCGGCGACTGGCACGAGGCGCGGGCGCAGGCGTGGGAGCAGGCGCTCCTGGAGCACCCCGACGGCGACGTCGTGGTGCTCGTGTGGGGCGACCCGGCGTTCTACGACTCGACCATCCGGGTGGTGGAGCGGGTGCTCGCGCGGAGCGCGGTCGCGGTCGACTGGTCGGTGCTGCCGGGCATCTCGGCACTGCAGCTGCTCGCCGCCCGGCACCGGGTGGTGCTGCACGAGGTCGGGCAGCCCGTGCACGTGACGACGGAGCGCCGTCTGCGCGAGGCGGTGGAGCAGGGGCAGCGCAACGTCGTCGTGTTCCTGACGTCGGGCACCGACCTGTCGGGCCTCGACGACTGGCAGGTCTGGTGGGGCGCGAACCTGGGGGCGCCGTCGGAGCGGCTCGTCGCGGGCCGGGTGGCCGACGTGGCCGACGCGATCGCGGCAGCGCGTGCGGCCGCAAAGGCCGAGGCCGGCTGGGTGATGGACCTCTTCCTCCTGCGCCTCCCCACCTGAACCCTCCCCACCCCGCTGACCGTGAGATGGTCGGGACGTGCTCTCGGACCACCGCCGCATCGCCGTCCTCGGTCTCGTGGTCGTGACCGTCCTGGCACTCGCCGTGTCGTGGTGGACCCAGCCCACGGCCCTGCCTGGCGACGCCGAGCGGGTGGCGCAGCGCGCGGCCGTCGACAGCACGGTCGACGTCGTGGTCGTGCCGAGCGTCCCGCCGGGCCTGACCCTGCGGTCGGTCGAGCCGGACCTGCCCGCGGGCACCACGCGGGCCGACGTGCAGGTGCTGCTCTGCGGCCGGCTCGACGGCGACGCCTCGGTCGAGGTGTCGACCGCCGGCGACCTCACCGCGATCTGCTCGACCGCGCGGCCCGCGAAGGCCGGGACCCGCACCCGCCCGGACGAGTCGTTGCTCGTGCGCGTCACCCCCCGCGCGCGGGGCGACGTAGAGCTGCGCGGCCTCCGGGTGCGCTACACGCGCGACGCCCGGCACCTCTGGCAGACCGGCACGCAGCTGGTCCCCGTCGCGGTCCGGGTCATCACGCCCTGACGTCAGGCCTCCTCGGTGTCGCGGGAGTCGGTCAGGGTGCTCGCGCCGTAGGCGGCGATCGACCCGGACACGACCGCGAGCACGAGGAAGACGATCCGCTCGCCGTGGAAGAACGAGGCGACGAGGTCCGGCGTCCAGGCCCCGGTCGGCAGCACCTGCACCACGAGCGTGGCGAGCAACGTGCCCACGAGCGCCGTGCCGACGCTGGTGCCGAGCTCCTGGGCCGTGTCGTTCAGGGCTGCCCCGAGCGACGTCCGGTTGCCGGGCATCGCGCCGATCAGCGCGACCGCGCAGGTCATCATGACGGTGCGCAGGCCGACGACCATGACGACCATCGCGACGACGATCGCGGGGTACCCGTGCTCGACCGCGTACGCCATCGTGACCAGGCCGACGGCGAGCAGACCCGCACCGACCAGGCAGGCGACGCGGTGCCCGAGGCGCGAGACCATCGACTCCGTCAGCGGGTTCGAGAGCAGCATCGTGACGATCATCGGCAGGCTCGCCAGGCCGGCGCGGACGGGGCTCCAGCCGTAGGCGTACTGGAAGTGCAGGACGAGCGAGAACATCACGCCGGTCATCGCGACGGACGTGCCGAGCTGCGCGATCGTCGCCCCGCGGACGGTGCCGCGCCTGAAGACGTCCAGGTCGAGCATGGGCGACGCGGTGCGGCGCTCGTGGCGGACGAAGAGGACCGCGGAAGCCACCGAGCCGAGCACGCAGGCGAGCGTGACGGCCGACAGCCAGCCGCGCTCGACGCCGCTGGTGAGGGCGTACGCGCCGAGGCCGATGGCGGCGACGCTGAGCGCCGCTCCGGGCAGGTCCAGCGCGTCGTCGGTGAGGTCGTCGGCGTGGTCCGCGGCGACACCGACGCGCACGCCGATCCAGGCCACCAGCGCGATCGGGGCGTTCACGGCGAGCAGCCACTCCCAGCCCACGTGCTCCAGCGCCGTGCCGCCGAGCACGGGTCCGAGCACGAAGCCCGCCATGCCGACCATCATCATGATCGGGAACGCGCGACGTCGCAGCGCCTCGTCGTCGAAGAGGCGGAAGACGAGCGAGTTGGTGATGGGCGCCATCGCGGCGGCGCAGAGCCCGAGCGCGGCGCGCAGGGCGATGAGCTCGGCCGTCGAGCCGACGAGCAGCGCGCCCAGGCTGATGGTGCCGAACGCGGCCAGGCCGACGAGGAGCACCCTGCGGCGACCGAAGCGGTCGGCCACCGAGCCGGCGGTCAGCATGAGGCCGCCGAAGGTCAGGGCGTAGGCGCCGGTGACCCACTGCAGCGACGTCGTGGTGCCGTGCAGGTCGCGGCCGATGGTGGGCAGCGCGATCGACAGCAGCGTGTTGTCGACCATCTCGACGAAGAATGCGAGGCAGAGGGCGGTGAGGGGGATCCAGGCGGCGCGCAGCGAGGGGTAGGTGCGGGTCGTCGGAGTCGTGGTCGTGGTCGTCATGAGCCACCTCCGGAAGTCTCGAACAGCGTTCGACCATCGAACGCTGTTCGAGACGATAGAACATGGTTCGATAGGATGCAAGAGTGAGTCCCCGACGACCCGCTGCCGGCGCGCCCCGCCAGCCGCGCCCCCCGCGCCCACCCGGCCCGCCGCGACGCCAGCCGCCCCCGCGCAGCCGGACCACCCACTCGATGGAGTCGGTCCTGACCGAGGCGGTCGGGCTCCTCGACGAGGCGGGCGAGCCCGCGCTCACGTTCCGCGCCCTCGCCGCACGACTGGGCGGCGGCGTGGGCAGCATCTACTGGTACGTCTCCGGCAAGGACGAGCTGCTCGAGCGCGCCGCCGACTTCGTCCTCGAGGGCGTCCTGGACGCCACGGAAGGCTACGTCGACGGCGACCCGGTCGACGACCTGCGGCGCACCGCGATCGCCCTGTTCGACGCGGTGGCCGACCGTCCGTGGCTGGGCGCCTACTTCATGCGCAACACCGGGTCGCAGCCCAACTCGCTGCGCTACTACGAGCGGGTCGGCCAGCACGTGCTCCGCCTGGGCCTGGACCCGCTCGAGACGTTCAACGCCGCGTCGGCCGTCGTCGGCTACGTCATCGGCATCGCGGCCGACCTCGGCCAGCAGCCGCCCGAGGAGGTCGTCGACGGCAGCACCACGCGCTCGGACTACCTGGCCCGGACCGTGGCCGAGTGGCGCGAGCTCGACCCCGACGAGTGGCCGTTCCTGCACACCATCGTCGACGTGTTCGCCGACCACGACGACGCCGCCCAGTTCCGCGCCGGGCTCGACCTCCTCCTTGCGGGCCTGAGCCTGCGAGCGGGCCACCGCCCCCCTCCCCCACCCCGCCGAGGGTGACGTTTCGACCCCGATCCGCGGCGGATCGGGGCCGAAACGTCACACTCAGCGGGGGACGAGGTCGGCGACAGTCGTGCGTGCGAGGGTCGCCTCGGTGGCTCGCGCGACCTCGGCGTCGACCTGCGTGAGACCGTCCTGGATGCTGCGTCCCACGGGGCAGCGGGGGCTGGGCAGGTGGATGGCCAGCACGGGCTCCTCGCCGCGCACCAGGCGCCAGACCGTGTCGAGCCGGATGTCGGCGGGGTCGACCAGCAGCCGCCAGCCTCCGTGGGCGCCCGGGGTCGAGGTCAGGAGCCCCGCCTCGCGCAGCGGCGCGAGCACGCGCCGGACGTGGACGGCCGTCACCTGGGTGCTGGCGGCCAGCTCGGTGGCCCCGACGAGGCGACCCGGCTGAGCCCCCGGCCCGGCACCCGCACCGGCCAGGTAGGTCAGCACGTGCACCGCGACGGCGAACTGGGTGCTCTGCGGACTGGCCATGCCCCCAGTCTGGCACATCCGTGATCAGTATGGTTATAGTTACTACAACCGCAATCACTCTGCACACGAATGGGGATGCCATGACCACCTACGCCATCACCGGAGCCTCGGGCCAGCTCGGCTCGCTCGCCGCCGACCTCCTGCTCCAGCAGGCCGACCCGTCCGACGTCGTCCTGCTCACCCGCTCCCCCGAGAAGCTCGAGCGTCCCGGCGTCACGGTGCGCGCCGCCGACTTCGACGACCCGAGCACGCTCGCCACCGCGTTCGAGGGTGTCGACGAGCTGCTCCTCGTCTCGACCGACGCCGTCGGCAGCCGCGTCGAGGGCCAGCGCCGCGCCGTCGAGGCCGCGAAGGCCGCCGGCGTGCGCCGCGTGCTCTACACCTCGGTCGTCGACCCCTCCGACGACAACCCCGCCGCCGTGACCCCCGACCACGTGGCCACCGAGCGCGACCTGCGCGAGAGCGGTCTGCGCTGGACGTTCCTGCGCAACAACCTCTACGCCGACATGCAGGCCGACACGATCGCGCAGGCCGCCGCGTCGGGCCAGTACGTCACCAACACCGGCGACGGCGGTGCCGCCTACGTGACCCGCGCCGACTGCGCCGCCGCCGCGGTCGCGGCGCTGCTGAGCACCGAGCTCGACGACGTCGCGCTCGACGTCACGGGCCCGCGCGCGATCACGGCCGACGACGTCGCGACGCTCGCGGCGCAGCGTCGTGGTGAGCCGGTCGAGGTCGTCCAGGTCGACGACGCCGCCTACGTGGCCGGGCTCGAGCAGGCCGGCCTGCCGACGCCGGTCGCCCACCTGCTCGCCTCGTTCGGCACGGCCATCCGCGAGGGCCGGCTCGCCGCCGTCTCCTCGGCCGTGGAGGACCTCACCGGGCGTCCCGCCACCCCGGTCGAGGACGTCGTCGCCTGACGCGCGACCGTGCGGCGCCGGGCTCAGGGGTCCACGGCGCCGCACGGCGGCAGGTCAGCAGGGCCGCGTGAACGTCTGCGTGCCCGTCTTGTCGTAGTTGAACGCGTGCCCGTTGAGGATGACGGGGCGCAGGACCGACCGGCCGTCCACCACCTGACGCTGCTCGTAGTGCAGGTGAGGTCCGGTGCTCTTGCCGGTGCTGCCGACGCGACCGATCTGCGTGATCGGCGAGACCTGCTGCCCCACGGAGACGGCGATGCTGTCCTCCTGCAGGTGGGCGTAGAAGCTGCGCCAGCCGTTCCCGTGGTCGATCTCCACCGCGTGGCCGTAGCTCGTGTACTTCTTCGAGACGCCGATGACCTTGCCGGACGCGCTCGCCAGCACGGGACGCCCGGCGTCGGACGACCCGGCGATGTTGAAGTCCACCGCCAGGCGGTTGGGCGTGTGGTCGCTGTACGTCTTCACCGGCCAGGCCTCGCCGCAGCGGAAGGGCACCTGCAGCGGTGGCCGGGCCTGCGACGCGGTCGCCTCGCTCGCCGTGGGTGCCGCGTGGGCGGCAGCCGCGAGCGAGCCGGCGAGCAGGGTCGCGGGCACAGCTGCTGCGACCGTCAGGGCGATCGTCCGTCGTCGGTTCATCCGTCCTCCTGGTGTCGTGGCGCGACCCCCGTCGCGCCGATGACGAGAGCCTGCCGACGCGCTCTGCGATCACGCTCCGAGCCGTTCGCAGCGAGTTCGCAGCGGCGCTCGGCAGGCTGAGGCACGGCGGCGGACGGCGTCGCCAGGCACCTACGAACCGAGGACACCTCATGAAGCGCACCCGTCTCGCCGCCGCTGCCCTCACCGCAGCGGCCCTCCTCGCCGGACCGGCCGTCGCCGGGCCCGCGCACGCCGACACCGCCGGCACCAGCTCGACGTCGTCCGCCACGGCGATCTCCGCGAACCGCCAGGCCGTGGTGGAGCGTGCGATGTGGGCGCTCGGCAAGCCCCTGCCGTACATCGACCGCTATGGCACGAAGCGCAACAGCACGCCGGTGCAGGACCGCAACCTGTTCGAGTACGGCGGCAGCAACACCAACAAGAACCTGTTCAACAACTACAACGGCCAGGAGTGGTGCGGCTACTTCGCCGCCTGGGCCTGGACCAACCGTCTGGTCCCGTCCAAGTCCGACTTCCCGGCCATCCCGCAGTACTACCCGGGCTCGCAGAACTGGGCGGACCAGACGGGATCGCGCTTCAAGCCCTTCTCGGCGTCGTCGACCGCGCGCCCGCTCCCGGGGGACGTGCTCGTGTGGAAGAACAACAACGCGGGCGGCGGTCACGTCGGCGTGGTCGTCGAGGTCAACGGCAACAAGATCTACACCGTCGAGGGCAACGTCGGCGGCGACGAGATCGGCTACAAGTACTACCTCTGGGACGGCGACGGACCGACGATCAAGGACAAGACGTTCCGCGGCTTCACGTCGGCGGAGTGAGGACGGGGGACGCGCCAGGGGGCGCTCCCCCAGCCTGAGCAGCCGCGGAGGCCTCCCGTTCCAGCCGGAGGGCCTCCGCGGCCTCCTCCGTGCGCCCGGCATCGTCCAGCAGGGCCGCGAGAGCACGCCAGGCCGCGGCCGCGCTGAGCTGGCGGCCCAAGGCGGTCAGCTCGGTCACCGCGAGGCGCAGCTCCGCCTCCGCCTCCGCCGGTCGGCCTTCCAGGCGCAGCGCTCCCGCGAGGGTGCGGCGGGCGCGGGCGGCGACGAAGGCGTCGCGCGACCGGACGGCCCACGCCCGCGCGCTGCGGGCGAGCTCGACACCGTCGGCGCCCCGTCCGAGCGCGACCGCGACCTCGGCCTGGGCGTCCAGCACGTAGCCGCGGTCGTAGTCGTCCCCGTCGTCCTCGAGCAGGCCGACCACCTCGAGGATCAGCTTCTGCGCCTCACCGAGCACCCCGAGGCGACGGTACGACCGTGAGAGCTCCAGCGTCGCCTGGCGGTATCCCGCCCGGGCGGCGGTCGGCTCGAGCAGCGCCCGCGCTTGCGCGAAGGCCACCGCCGCAGCCTCGTTCTCGTCGTAGTCGTTGTGCACGGTGCCGCGGCCGTTCGCGACCCAGCCGGCGAGGACCGGGTCGTGGACGCCGTCGAGCGCCGCCGTCGCCGCGTCGAGCGCCGCCACCGCCGCGTCGCGACGCCCGAGCGCGAGCGCCGCCGAGGCGGTCACCACCTGCGCGGCGGCCGCGGCCCGCGGGTGACCGGCGTCGACCAGCCGGGCCGCCGCCGACTCCGCCAGGCGTCCGGCCTGCTCCGACGACGAGGCGCGGGCCTGCAGGTGCCAGGCCCGGCAGAGGTCGAGAAAGGCACGGCCCGTCGCCGCGTCGACGTCGTCGGGCGCGGCGCGCCCGAGGACACCGCCCACGAGGTCGAGGCACGCCACCCAGTCCGCCAGCACCCGAGCGGTCGCGTTCTCCGTCGCGAAGAACCGCACCGCCGACGTCCGGTCCCACCTCTGCGCCGCGTCCTGCGACGTCGTGGCCTGCGACGTCGGGCGAGCACCGTCCGGGGGCTCGGGGAGCAGCTGCGTCGGGTGGGCCCGGTGCGCCGGACGTCCCCGCTCGAGCAACAGCGCCGCCACCCGCTCCGCCGGTGACGTGTCGTCGTCGTGCGTGTCGGTGCCGCGCAGGAACCGTGCGACGACGTCGTGCAACTTGAACTGCGTCGCCTGCCCGAGGTGCCGCACCGGCTCGACGAGGTGCAGCGCGCTCAGGGCGTCGATCGCCCGCTCCCCCGCGTGGTCGTCGCCGAGCAGCGCCCCGAGCACCCAGGCGCTGAACGCGGGCAGTCGCAGCCGGGCCACGCGGTGGGCCGCCTCCTGCACCTCCCCGGGCAGCTGCTCCCACACCTCCGCGAGGCTCGCCGCGATCGAGGCCATGGTGCCGTCGTCGCCGGTGGAGAGCCGGTCGGCGTCGGCCTGGTCGCGCTCGACCCGCTCCGACCCGAGCTCGCGGACGAGCAGCTCGCGGGCCGCACCCGTGGAGAGCGAGCCCACCGGCACGCGCACGTCCGCGTCGAGCCACGGCAGGTCCCGCCGCGACACGACGACGGCCATGGAGCCCGCCGACGCCGGCAGCAGGTCGAGCAGGGCCGGCGCTGCGACGTCCGCTCCCACGTCGTCGAGCACGACGAGGACCCGTCGCTCGTGCAGCAGGCTGCGGTAGAGGGCGGCTCGCTCGGCGACGTCGGCGGGGACGGCCTCGGGGTGCGTGCCCAGCAGCCGGAGGAAGGTGCCGAGGGCCGCCCCGGCGTCCGGACCCGTCGGTGTGCGACCGGCGTCGAGGTGCAGCGAGCCGTCCGGGAAGCGGTCGCGCAGGCGATGGCCCGCCTCGACCGCGAGCGTCGACTTGCCCATCCCCGGCAGCCCCGTCAGGTGCACGACGACCGGCCCGTCGTCGACCTGCTGGGCGGCGCCGAGCACCGCCTCCAGCTCGTGCGCGCGGCCGACGAAGCCCGGCGAGCGCCGCGGCAGCGTCCGGGGCGCCGTGGGTCGGCGCAGTGCAGTGTCGGCACCGGGCACGGTCGTGACGTCGGACGCCCGCACGGGCACCACGTCGCCCTCCAGCACCCGGGCGTGCGCGGAGCGCAGCAGGTCCGACGGCTCGACCCCCAGCTCGACGTCGAGCCGCTCGAACGCCTCGCGGTAGACCCGCAGCGCCTGCTCGCGACGCCCCACCGACGCGAGCGCCAGCACGGAGTGGGCGAGCAGGCCCTCGTGGAACGGGTGCAGGGCGGTCAGCAGGGCCAGGTCGGCGACGACCGTGTCGGCGCGGCCGAGCGCGACCGCCGCGGCCACGTGCTCCTCCCAGAGACCGAGCCGCTCGGCCGCGAGACGCGTGCGCTCGAGCTCCACGGCCGACGTGGGACGGACGTCGAGCAGGACCTCCTCGGGCACGAGGTCGAGCGCGGTCCGGAAGTCGTCGAGACATCCCACCTCCGAGCGCTGCGCCCGCGCCCGCGCGCGGTCGCGGCACGCTCGCAGCCGTCCGACGTCCGTCGTGACGCCGTCGTCGAGGACGTAGCCGTCGGCCGCCGTGCGCACGAGGGGTGCGTCGCACTTGCGGCGCAGGCCGGAGACGAGCGCCTGCACCCGGTTGCGCGCCGAGGTGGGTGGGGCGTCGTCGTACAGCCAGCGGACGAGCGTGTCGCTGGAGGACCCGGCTCCCACGGCGAGCCCGGCGAGGAGCGCGCGTTCGAGGCTCGACAGCGCGACGGGTGCACCGTCGCACTGCAGCGTGACCCCCGCGAGCACGGTCAGCACGACCCTGTCCCCCGAGCAGTCCACGTCAGGACCCTAGCCGCAGGACGCCCCGTCACCCCAGCGCAGATCCGCTCCCTGGGACGCGCAGTGGTGCCGTCGGCGCGCATCGAGGGTACTGAGGAGGCGTCTTGGGTACTCGGCCGCGGTAGGGTCGGGGTATGGTCCGTCCGACGAGCGTCGCTGCCCGCGACGACGCGCGCCGCCAGTCGCTGCTCGACGAGCTGATCCCGCTCTTCCACGCGGAGGGCTTCCTGGTGTTCAGCCTGGAGGACCTCGCCCGGCGACTCGGCTGCTCGAAGTCGACGCTCTACGTCGTCGCGCCGAGCAAGGAGCAGATCATCCAGGCCACGGTGCGCGAGTCGTTCCGGCGCTCGACCGACGCCGTCGAGCGACGGGTGGCCGCCGAGCCCGACCGTGGACGCCGGATCAGCGTCTACCTCGACGCGATCGCCGAGGAGCTGGCTCCCGCCGGGCCGACGTACTTCGCCGACCTCGACGCCTACGAGCCGGCCCGCGAGGTCTACCGCAACAACGTCCGTCTCGCGGCCCAGCGGGTCAAGGAGCTGGTGGAGGCGTCGGGCCGACGTCGGCTCGACCCGCGCTTCGTCGGCTCGGTCGCCGGGCTCGTGCTCGAGGCCATCCACCGCGGTGCCGTGGAGGCCGACACCGGCCTCGACGACGCTGCCGCCTTCCACCAGCTGGCCGTCCTCGTCGACCACGCCACCCGCACCACCTGACCCCGTCTCCTCTTCCGCATCCTGTGGAGAGGGCTGGACTGCGGGAGGGGCTAGCGGGAGGTGAGGTCCGGGAGCAGGACCGGGCCGGTCTTGCGGTCGAGGTTGGCGACGTGCTGCTCCATGCGGCCGATCGAGCCGACCAGCTGGTCGAGCACGTCGGCGACGGTCGCGATGGCGGTGGCAGCCGCCGTGAGCTGCTCCAGCTGGCCGGGCAGGGGCCGGGCCGACGTGGCGAGGGAGTCGATCGGCTCCTGCAGCCCCTGCAGCGACGCGAGCTGGGACTCCAGCCCGTCGATCTGCTCACGCAGGGCACGGATGTCGCCGCCCACGGAGCCGAGCGGCTCGGCCGCGCCGGCCACGCGGTCGGCCGCCGACACCACCCCGTCGGCCGTCGCGCCGAGGGAGCGGGCGACGTCGAGCAGCTGCGTCAGCTGGTCGCCGACCTCGGGCAGCACCGCGACGGCCTCGAGCACCGGCGGCACCACGCGCGCGACGTTGCCGTCGATGCGCTCGACCTGGTCGAGCGTGCGCGGCGACCGCTCGGCGGACTCGGTGAGCTCGGGCAGCGCGACCCCGGCGGCGGCGAGGCGCGGGAGGAACGGGAGCAGGATCACCAGGCCGACGATCAGCATGGTCAGCACGGCGATCAGCTGCACGGCGACGACGCGGGCGGCCCAGGCGGGCATGGACGCGAACGGGTTCATCAGGACCTCCAGCACGATGGTGACTGCTACGCACTGTAACGGTTACACGCTGTCACAGCATCGCGGTTAGGCTGTGGCCATGACCACGACGGGGGACGGACGCGCGAGCCGCTGGGCCGGGCACCGCGAGCAACGCCGCGAGGAGATCGTCGAGCGGGCGGTCGCGGTGATCGACGCCGAGGGCGCCGACGCACCGGTCGAGTCGATCGCCCGCGCCTGCGGCGTCACCCGGCAGGTGCTCTACCGCCAGTTCGACCACCGCCACGACCTCGACGTCGCGGTCGCCGACCGGATCGTGTCGATGCTGCTCGACCACGTGATCGTGCGCATGACCACCGACGACGGCGTGGAGGCCGGCCTGCGCGGCACCATCGACGCCTACCTCGACTTCGTGCTCGAGCACCGACCGCTCTACGACTTCGTCCGGGCGCTCCCCGCCGCACCCGGGTCCGGCAGTCCGGTCGACCGCATCACCGACGTCGTCGTGACGGTCGTGGCGACGCTCGCGGGCGAGCTCATCGGCTCCGACGCCGCCGCCCGCCTCCCGCTCCGCGACGTCTACGCGACGGGACTGGTGGGCCTGGCCGACGCCGTCGTCTCACGCTGGCTCGCCGACCCGGGCGCCCGCACGCGCGAGGAGCTCGTCGACACCTTGGTCGACGTGCTCCAGCTGTGCATCCAGCCCGTCCTGGCCCAGGCCGCCGGCCGCACCTGACGCCCCTCGCGCCACGACGGGCCCGGCCGGGCCGAGCCGCTAGCGTCCGCGGGACAGGAACCGCGTGATCAGGGCCGCGCTCTCGGGCTCCGCGACCGACGTGGCGATGGTGCGCGCCTCGCGGTCGAGCTGCTCCGACAGCGGCGTCCCGAAGGAGTTGCGCACGAGCCGACGCGCCCGGCCGAACGCCCGCGCGGGACCGTCGGCCAGACGCCGGGCCAGCGCGTGCGCCTCGCCGGCGACGTCCTCGTCGTCGACGACGCGCGTGACGATCCCCCACTCCTGCGCCTCCTCGGCGGAGAGCCGGCGCGGCGTCAGCGTGAGCTCCAGCGCGCGCTGCAGGCCCACCACACGCGGGAGCAGCCACGACTGCCCGCCGTCGGGTGTCAGGCCGACCGACGTGTAGGCGGTGACGAACGCGGCCGACCGGCCGGCCACCACGAGGTCACCGCCGAGCACGAGCGACAGGCCGGCGCCCGCCGCCGCACCCTGCACCCCGACGACGACCGGCTTCTCGAGCCCGTCGAGCAGCCGGACGCCGACGTGCAGCGCGTCGGCGAGCTCCTGCAGGAACGCCGAGCGGTCGGGCGCCGCGTCCATCGCCCCGAGGTCGCCGCCGGCGCAGAACATCCGACCCCGACCCGTGAGCAGCACCACCCGAACGGCGTCGTCGTCGCGCACCTGCGTGAGCACGTCGGCGAACGCGGCCGTGAAGGGCAGGTCGATCGTGTTGGAGGCGTCCGGACGGTTCAGCTCGACGTGGGCGACGCCGTCGTCGACCGTGAGCAGGACGGGGGCGTCAGTCATGGGCCCAGTGTCCCGGTGCGTCCGCCGCCTCGCTCATCGCGGGGCCATGCGCAGCGAGCCGTCCATGCGGATGGTCTCGCCGTTGAGGTAGTCGTGCTCGACGATCATCCGGACGAGCTGCGCGTACTCGTCGGGGCGGCCCAGGCGCTGCGGGAACGGCACGCCCTTCGCGAGCGCGGCGCGGATCTCCTCGCCGACCGTGGCGAGCATCGGGGTGTCGATGATGCCCGGCGCGATCGTGTTCACACGGATGCCGTACTGCGCGAGGTCGCGGGCCGTGGGCAGGGTCATGCCGACGACGCCGCCCTTGCTCGCCGAGTACGCGGCCTGGCCGATCTGGCCGTCGAACGCCGCGATGGACGCGGTGTTGACGACGACGCCGCGCTGGCCGTGCTCGAGCGGCTCCGTGGCGGCCATCGCCTCGGCCGCGACCGCGAGCACGGTGAAGGTGCCCACGAGGTTGACGTTGACGATGCGCGCGAAGAGGCCGAGGTCGTGGATGCCCTGGCCGCCCTTGCCGAGCACGCGACCGGCGGTGCCGATGCCGGCGCAGCTGACCGCGACGCGCAGCGGTGCCTGCTCCGAGGCGGCCGCGACGGCGGTGCGCACCTGCGCCTCGTCGGTCACGTCGGCCTCGACGTACGTGACGCCCTCGACGTCGGGCGCCTTCTCGATGGACTGCGCCAGGTCGACCGCCACGACGGCCGCGCCGGCGGCGGCCAGCTCGGCAGCGGTCGCGGCGCCGAGTCCCGACGCGCCACCCGTGACGACGGCGGAGGTTCCGGTGAGCTGCATGGGTTCCTTCTTCCTACTTCAGGTGCCGGCTGATGACGAGCCGCTGGATCTGGTTGGTGCCCTCGAAGATCTGCATGACCTTGGTCTCGCGCATGTAGCGCTCGACGGGGAAGTCCTTGGTGTAGCCGGCGCCGCCGAGCACCTGGACGGCGTCGGTGGTCACCTTCATGGCGTTGTCGGTGGCGACGAGCTTGGCGACCGACGCGGCCCGCCCGTACGGACGTCCGGCGTCCTTCAGCCGGGCGGCGTGCAGGTAGGTGGCACGCGCGGAGTCGACGGCCGCGGCCATGTCGGCCAGCAGGAAGCCGAGCCCCTGGTGGTCGATGATGGCCCGCCCGAACGCCTCACGCTCCTGGGCGTACGCGACGGCGGCGTCGAGGGCGCCCTGCGCGACGCCGACCGCCACCGCGGCGATGCCGAGCCGTCCGGCGTCGAGGCCGGCGAGTGCGATGGCCAGGCCCTGACCCTCGGCGCCGAGCCGTCGCTCCGCGGGCACCCGGACTCCGTCGAACAGCATCGTGGCCGTCGTGGAGGACATGAGCCCCATCTTCTGCTCGGGCACGTCGGCCGTGAGGCCTTCGGCGTCGGCCGGGACGAGGAAGCAGGAGATGCCCCGCCCCTTCTCGTCGGACGTGCGGGCCATGACCTTGTAGAAGTCGGCCTGCCCGCCGTGGGTGGTCCAGGCCTTCGCGCCGGTGATGACGTAGTCGTCGCCCTGGCGGACCGCCTTGGTCCGCATCGCGGCCGGGTCGGAGCCGGCGTGCGCCTCGGAGAGGCAGTAGGCACCCAGCAGGTCACCCCCGAGCAGGTCGGGCAGCCAGCGCTGCCTCTGCTCGTCGGTGCCGGCCTCGGCGAGCCCGAAGCAGGAGAGCGCGTGGACGCTCACCCCGACGCCGACGGCCGCCCAGGCCGAGGCGATCTCCTCGACGACCTGCAGGTAGACCTCGTACGGCTGGCCTCCGCCGCCGAGCTCCTCGGGGTAGGGCAGGCCCAGCAGGCCGGCACGGCCCAGCAGCGCGAAGACGTCACGCGGGAACGTCGCGGTGCGCTCGGCCTCGTCGACGCGCGGGCGCAGCTTGTCGTCGACGAGCTCGCGCGTGAGGGCGATGAGGTCGGCCGACTCGGGGGTCGGCATCAGACGATCGGCGGGCATGGCGACCTTTCCGGCGACGGGGGACGACGACGTCAGCGTACCAGGACGGATACTGTCGCTCCCTCTTTGGTACTGCCTCGATGTCTTCGGCGGAACTCGACCAGCAGGCGGCCGGAACCTTGGCAGGATGGTCGTCATGGAGCCGCTCTCCCCCGCCACGGGGACCGACACCTTCAGCGCCGTCGCGAACCGCGTCGTGGAGTACCTGAGGCGCAGCACGCCGATCAGCGACTGGTCGGTCAACCGACGGATCGAGGGCGAGCAGGTCTTCCTGCACACCACCAACGGCACGCTCGTGCGGGTCGGCGACCGTCGGCCGTGGGACCAGTCCTACTGCCACCGGGCCTTCGACCTCGGGGCCGACGCGATCGTCGACGACGTGACCACGCACCCGCAGTACAGCGACCTGCGCATCGGGGCCACCCGCAGCTACGCCGGCGTGCCGATCCGCGACCCCGAGGGCGAGATGTTCGGCATGCTCTGTGGTTTGGGCGTCGACCCGCTCGACGGTGCTGACGTCGACGCCGAGCTGCTCGCCGTCCTGGGCGACCTGCTCGGCGCGCACCTGTCGCTCGCCCGCCGGGCCGAGAGCGACGACCGCGAGCGGCGCACCGCGGAGGCCCTGGCCCAGACCGACGCGCTCACGGGCCTCGTCAACCGCCGTGGATGGGACTCCGTGCTCGCCGACGCCGGGGTCCGAGCGAGCGCGTACGGCGACCTCGCCGCGGTGGTGCTGTGCGACCTCGACGGCCTGAAGGACGTCAACGACCGCGACGGGCACGCCGCCGGCGACACCCTCCTGCAGCGCACCGCGCACGCGCTGACCAGGGCCCGCGGCGCGCACGACACCCTCGCGCGGTACGGCGGCGACGAGTTCGTCGTCCTGGTGGAGGACGTGTCGCCGAGGCTGCTCAGCCGGACGCTGCAGCGCTACCGCGACGCGCTGGAGCACGAGGGCGTGGAGGCCTCCTTCGGGTGGTCGCTCGTCTTCCCCGGCGACGAGCCGGTCGACCTGGCGTTCCAACGCGCCGACCGGTCGATGTACGAGGACAAGCGGGCCCGCCGCGCCGCACGACGCGAGCCCGACACCGCCGCCGGGTAGCCTGCGCCGATGGACGAGCGGCACAGCGGCGGGTGGCGAGGGATCCCGTTCCTGGTCGCGTTCGTCGCCGTGCTGTCGGTGCACCTGGTGCTCCTCGCGGCCGACGCGAGCCCGTGGGACAGCGTCACGAAGTGCCTGCTCGCACCTGTGCTCGTGGCGTGGGTCGTCGCCGCGCGGGGTCCGGGGCTGCTCGTGGCCGCGCTCGTGCTGTGCCTCGGCGGCGACCTCCTGCTCGAGGTCGAGGGGCTGTTCGTCGCCGGCATGGCCTCCTTCGCAGCGGCCCACGTCTGCCTCGTCACGCTGTTCGTGCGCGCCGGTGCGGTGCGGGAGCGTCGCCCCCACCCGCTCCTGGTGACGACGTATCTCCTCGCCGGCGTCGCCCTCGTCGCGTGGGCGTGGGGCGGCCTCGCCGCCGACCTGCGTCCGGTCGTGCCGGTCTACGCCGTGCTGTTGCTCGCGACCGCCGTCACGTCGTCGTGCGTCGACGTGCTGGCGGGCGTCGGGGGTGCCCTGTTCCTCATCTCCGACGGGCTGATCGCCCTGGGCGAGGCAGGCCGCGTCGACCCGGGGTCGGCCACGGTGTCGGTGGCCGTCATGGTCCTCTACGGCGCGGCGATCGCGCTGCTGACGGCCGGCGCGCTGCGCGTGTCGGGCGACCTGTCCACGAGCGGGCCCGTCCTCCGTCAGCCCAGCGGCGAACCCCTGACGTGAGACCCGACCCGACCCGACCCGCACGGGCGACGCACAGCACCGACCTGACCTATCGCTGGGTGAACCGCGCCGGCGCTCTGCTGCTGCGTGCGTGGGGCGTGCGGCTGCGGGCTCGTGGGCTCGAGCACCTGCCGCGCGACGGTGCCGCGGTGCTGGCCGCGAACCACACCGGCTACCTCGACTTCGTGCTGCTGGAGTGGGCGGCGCGCCAGCGGGGACGACTCGTGCGGTTCATGAGCAAGGCGTCGGTCTTCGACGCCCCCGTCGTCGGCCGGCTCATGCGCGCGATGGGGCACGTGCGGGTCGAGCGCTGGACGGGTGCGAGCGCCTACCGCCACGCCCGGCGCCTGGTGACGTCGGGCGAGGTCGTGGGGGTCTTCCCCGAGGCCACCATCTCGCGCTCGTTCCGCATCAAGCGGCTGAAGCCGGGGGCCGCAGCGCTCGCCCTGCACGCCACCCGGACGACCGGGGTCGTCGTCCCCGTCGTGCCCTGCGTCGTGTGGGGCGGGCACCGGCTGCTCACGGTCGACGGACGTCGCACGCTGCGCCGCGGGGTGGCGGTCGACGTCGTGGTCGGCGAGCCGCTCCTGCCGCGTGAGGGCGAGTCGGTGGCGGAGCTGACGGCGCGGCTCAGGGAGGCGCTGGAGCGGCTGCTCGACGACGCCGTCGAGCACTACCCGCAACAGCCGCGGTCCGAGGCCGACCGGTGGTGGGTCCACGCCGACCGCGGCGGCACCGCTCCCGACGTGGCCACCGGCGCCGCGCTCGACCGCGCGGCACTCGAGCGCGCGGGCGCTCCCTCGGACTGACCCGGCGACCCGCCAGCGTGTCCTGGGGACGACGAGGCGCAGGAGCCCCTCTCGTGCGCCACGATGTGCTCATGGCCTTCTCCGAGACCACTGCCGTCGCGATCGGCGACCTCACGTTCGACGTCCGGATCGCCGGGCCAGACGACGGGACGCCGGTCGTGCTGCTGCACGGGTTCCCGACCACGTCGCTCTCGTGGTCGTCCGTGGTACCCGCGCTCGCCGACGCCGGCCTGCGCGTCGTTGCCCCCGACCAGCGGGGCTACTCCCCCGGCGCCCGGCCGGCGGAGGTCGCGGCGTACGCCACCGACCGCCTGGCGCAGGACGTCGTGAGCCTCGCCGACGCGCTCGGGCTCGACCGCTTCCACCTGGTCGGGCACGACTGGGGCGCGGCCGTCGCGTGGTACGTCGCCGCGCATCATGGCCACCGACTGGAGACCCTGACCACCTTCTCGGTGCCGCACCTGGCCGCCTACAACGCGGCGCTCGCCCACGACGCCGACGCCCGCGAGCGCGGCTCCTACATCCGGCTGTTCCGCCAGGAGGGGACGGCCGAGGACCTCCTGCTCGCCGACGACGCCCGC